>JAKFUR010000112.1 GCA_021732585.1 Bacteriovoracaceae bacterium | reverse complement strand
GAACCCAGCTCTGTGGAATTCTGCCATCAGATCGGTCTTGAGTATGTTTCATGCTCACCGTTCCGCGTGCCGATTGCACGTTTGGCGGCAGCCCAGGCGGCCTTGAAGGCATGATGATCGCTCGCGACATGGTGCTGCCATCATGGATGAGTTCGCTTTGAGTTCTCTGCTTACGCAGACGTCTTTTCGGTTAAAGTTATTTAGAAAGATCTGTTTCAGCGAGGAGTAAAGATCGTTGCAATGAACTGAAGACGAGGCTTGATCCCTCGAACTGAGAGGAATTCGTAAGCCATCAATCTATACTCAGAAAAAACAATTTTGAATGGATCATAGATGGGCGTTGCATTCTCTGAAACTCCAGCAGATGGGGTTTGTTCTCTTAAGTCTGTGCCCAGTAAACGATCGAAGACTGTGAGGATCCCTCCGAAGTTATGGTGGGACTTCTTGTTTTGATTGAAATGGTGAACGCGGTGGTTGGCAGGAGTTTGGAGCAGGGACTCAAGCACACCGAGCTTGGGTACCGCCTCGGTATGCAAGATGGAGTGGTAGAAAAAAATGATGCCCATACAGGTGAAGGCGACCGTCGGTGGAATACCCAGGATGGCATTAAATTGCCAGATCATCCAGGCTCCCGAGATTGAGTAGGTCCAACCTTGTCTCAGCGATGCGATGAGGGTGAGTTGCGTTGATGAATGATGGACAGAGTGGTGCGCCCATAGCCAACGAACAGAATGACTCAACCGATGGTGGATGTAGTAGGTAAAATCGAGGAGAACAAAACCAAATACCCAGAGAAGGATGCCATAGGTTTCGAAGTTCAAGATTCTGTACCGGTAAAAAAAGAAATACAAGCCAGTTATGATGATGCCGTTGAGCACGTTGCTGAGTTTGTAGCCAACAAAAATAAATCCGGAAGACGCTAACTCTCTCGAGTCTATCCAGCCCCTTCGCTTGACTGCGAGGTATGTGAGTTCTGCGATGAGCAAGACTAAAAAAATCGCGATGAGGGGAAGTGGGTACATAAAACGATGCCACCAAGTTTTTTTGCGGCTAGGCTTGAAGTATGCTTAGTAAACATAACATGCGTCTTAATTTTAGTTTCCTTTTCGTTATCCTTGCAAGTTCTTGTGGCGAAAAGCCTTATAACGTTGCGACCTGGGTCGACGTTCGAGAACAGAGCTCAGATTTTCCGTTTAAGGCTGGGCGCCGGCCGGCGCTAAACGCGCTGCGGTCCTGGCCCGCAACCATCAAGCAAGGTCGCCTAGTCAGGAAAGAGATTTTTGACGCGTGGTCTTCTCACGACTCTGTTGGTTTCCGGAAGACCCCTGAAGCGCAAGCGAGCTATCCTAGTCGGCATCTTTTTATGGCCGGCTGTTCTTTTACCTACGGCGAGGGACTCGACGATGATGGGCCCGCAGCGGCTCAGCTCGCCCAACTTCTTGGTCCACAGTGGCACGTCCTAAACCAAGGAAAGCGCGGTGGTCATCCCTTCGATCACCTCTACCTCTGGTCTCTCCTCGATATGAAGAAACTGGCTTCGGAGTCTAAGGGCGTCTTCATCTATAACCTGTTTAGCGAACAGCTCGAGCGGATGCGACTGGCATGGCACTACCTGAGTTGGGCGGATCCGGCGTCGTTGGTATTTAAGAAAGATGCTGCCGGCTGGATCCCGTACCGCCCGCTTCAAGAGGAACCTCGCATGAAGGCCATGCAACTTTTGAAAGATTGGGGACTCGCTGCATTTTTCTTACGTTATCACCACCCCCTCACGGCGGAATTTGAAACCGAGGATCTTACGATGCTCGCCGATGTCCTGGCCGCGATTAAGCACGAGTACCTCGCGCAGTACCCCATGGGCCGGTTTGTAGTTACTTGGATGGGGCATAGGCCGCTATTTCAAGAGAAAAAAAATGTTGCGCGTTTAATCAATGTGCTTAGCACTCATAGAATCGAAGTCTGGCTTCCTCCACTCGTACGCTCGTCGTCCGAATGGCCGATGCATATTCCCGCCGACGGACACCCGTCTTACTATGCCCAGCAGGCGCACGCAGAGTTTATACTGCGGCGCTTAGTCGCTAGATGACCGTTGCAAAAAAATGCGCTAACTTTTTCTTATGACCCTCTTGTCTCGACTCTTGGCATTCGGAAGTGTGATCGCGATCTATGTCGTCGAGCCGCAGCGCTACCCACTTTACGCTTTTTCTTTGAGTCTCGTTCACTATGCACTCGGTCTCGTATTTAGCTCAAGCCTGGTGGCTTCGGGTCTTCGCCATCGACGCGGACAATTCGGCTGGCTCGTGCTAGGCGCTTTTGTTTGGGCGGGGATCATGTTCAACACTACGCTCGCCTTCGTAACGCTTTTTGGAGTGCACCACATCCTGACCGAAGTGTATCACCCACTCGCGAACGGTCGTCCGGTTCCAATCGTGGCCTACACACGCATGGCCTTCCACACCGCCGCTTATTTTTCCTGCTGCCATTTCGATATAGCGGTGCTGGGAGTGGAGCGGATTTTTTTGCACGCACTCACGCTCAGTAGTTTCCTGATCATGGCCATCACAATAGTCAAGGAAAGCGAGTACCGTCAGGGCCACCGTGACTGGTGGCAGCTCTTTGTGTTCGACCTTTTTGTGCTGGGATTGGCGCTCTATTGCCTGACTCGCCTCGAAGGAGTCGATCCTCGCATTCCGCTCCTGTTTGGCCTCTACCACGTTTTCTTCTGGATCTATGCCCCGCTGTTATCGAGGGGAATTAGAGAAGTCGGTTTCCAACTCGGAGTCAACGTTGCACTAAGCATAGCTGTCACGCTTTTCCTTTACAACTGGGCCTTCAGCAACCCAAAAAACTTTCAAACGCTGTTCATGTGCTACATGGTTGGCGCTTACGTCCACGCCTGCATCAGTCTCGCGATCTCCCGACTGAACCCCGGCTGGCTCGTACGCTGGTTCCACCCGCTCAGAGAAAAAAAATCTCCATGAACAACTCTCCGCTTCCTTGGATCGCCGGCTATTTATCGATGGGACTGCTGGTGTGTCTGCCGCGGCAGCGCCGACTACTGCCATGGGCGGTCGCACTTGGTTGCCTGACACTGAGCTTAATGAAACTACCGTTCTACCTGAATGAGCGCCAGTGGACGTTGGACGAAACACAGATGATGGTGCAGGCCCGGATGTTCCTAGCAGGAATGGTACCCTGGGGCGAAGTCGACACGACGACCAGTGGCCCGCTTAACTCGCTCGTCCTCTTACTCGTGGCAGGTCAGGAGAGTTACTTCGCTGCTCGCTGGCTTGGCCTCGGTCTGTTTATTTTGAGTTGCCTCATGGGGCTCCTCATCTTGGGACGGGACTCGAGCCTCGAAAAAAGTTGGAGCGCTGGTCTCGGAATGATTGCCCTCGTCGCGTTTAACGAGCAGCTCTTTGCTCCCGACTACAACGCCCTCTATCTTCCCCTCGCCCTGTTCTTTGGCGGTTGGTTTTCCTTGGAGTGTGGTAGAAAAAAAACGGGCGCATTCTTGCTAGGCTTAGTCGTATTGGCCAAGCTTCAAATGGTACCCGTCGCCGCCGGTCTTTTTCTTATCGAAGTATTCCAACCAAGTAGTGTCCGAGCTAAGTTGACGCTTGCGTGTGTTTTTTCTTTTCCGCTGCTCATTACCTGCGGCATCATCAGTGCGCTTGGTTACGGCGAAGACATGGTAAGATCCTACCTCCTCATGGGTCTTGGGTACGGACCGGAGGTCGCGCCCCTGGGCCAGTTTGCGCGCCTTCATCTCGGTGACTACGTCGTGTGGAGCGCGAACCCTCTCAAGCTCTTGGCGCAGAATCGCGATTTTTTATGTTTCTTCCTCGGCTGCCTTGGCTTAGGTGTCGTGGGCAAAAACTGGAAAAGGCGAGAGCTGGTGATTCTGGCACTCATGCTATTTTGCATTCTCTATCCGCGTACCGGGGTGACCCACTACCTCCTCATGCTGGTTCCATTACTGCCTTTATTGGCAAGTTCAAAAGCGCCAGAAAAACTTCACCGATTCGCTTTCCTCATGTTTTCCCTCATCCTCACCGTCAAGCACCCTTGGCAAAGCCAGGAGCTGCGCCAACTCCTTATGAACAAGCAGAATAATCCCTACGAGGGTCCGCTGCTAGATCAAGTCAGGGTGCACCTGAAACCCCAGGACCGGCTGGCTATTTGGGGGTGGGCACCGGAGCTTTACTGGGCGACGGCCACCGTACCGGCGACCCGGGATGTGATCGCGCAGTTCCAGCTCGCCCCGGGATCTCAGCGTGCTTATTATCGCGATCGTTTTTTATCTGACATGCAAAAAACTCGTCCGCAGATTTTCGTGGATGGCGTCGGTGGTGCGGCGGTTTTTTTTGATGACCGTGAAGCGAGTGGCTTCGAGACGTTTGACGCCCTTCGCAGCATCATCGCGCAGGATTATGAGCTCATCTCCGAAGAGCCCGTGCTCTTCGGTCGACCTGGCCGTCGTGTCTTTCGCAAAAGGAAAGAGTGATGAATCTTTCGACCTTTGCTGTGCGATTGGTTTCCACCTTGAGCGTCCTCATTGTCGTAGGCCGATTGGGTAATGACCTCTCGAAAAAGGTGCTCCTCGCTGTCGTCCTGTCTCACTACTTCCTGGGCCTGGTGTACATCGGCCGGCAGAAACTTTCTTGGATCTTTCGTGCGAGCCATGCTTGGAGATTTGCCGTCGTGATCTGTTTGGCGGTGAGCGTGACCTTCTTGCCGATCGAGCTGCGGGAATCGACGGTTGTGTTCCATGCCATTCTCACGGACGTGTACATGGGGAAGAAAGCCTCGGCGATGAGTGGACGCCTGCAGTGGGCGCGCTTCGTCCTCAACACTTTCGGATTCTTTGCCATCTACCGTCACCTGATCGGCGACCAGTTCATCCCACCATGGGCGTGGGCGACGGCGTTGGTCGTCGCTTCTGGTTTTCTGATACGTACTCTGGCTAAGGAAGCGGGTGCAAAAGAAAAATGGAACTGGCTTTTCTTCGATCTCATTCTTGTGATTGTCGCCCTCCTGGCTCTTGCCCGACCGGCCGAGCCGCACGCCTTCTGGTACATCGTCTGGTATCACGTCATTGTGTGGTTCTGGTATCCACTAAGCGACGAGCGATTGACCTCTCGCGGTCGCTTCCATTTTTTATTACTTTTCATAATGGCTAGCGTGGGACTTTTTTGGCTCTTTAGTATGTTTAAACTCAGTGCGTACGCCTCGGGCAAGGTGATCTCGTCGCTTGCCTTCGTGCACATCTTTTTATCGATCGTTTTTTCAAACCAACAACCAGCGCTCATCACTCAATGGGTACGTCGGTACGTCTTTCCGCAGGTGAAGCATTGAGGAAGTCCTCCTGGATCGCGGGCGCTCTGGTTGTCCTAGGCACGACGCAGATCCTTGGTGGGATTTTTAGTAACCAGACATTGGTCAAGTTTGGACGGATTAGTGCGCTGGCGCCTTTGCCGACGGTGTTTTCTTCCTACGGGGGAGTTGATTACTGGGCCAGCTCCTTGTGGCTGGAAGCGACCAGCGCGACGGGTGAAAGAAGACAACGAAAGTTTGATGCTGAATTCTTTGCCGAGATCAATCCCCATCACACCATCGGAATTTTACGTTTAACACTTCTCTCTCTCGGACCCTTGGCCAATCCGATCTGGACGCGCAACCTTCTTCACGAAGGCTTTTGTGTTTCTGAAGATTTTTCCCGGGCCATGCGCCTCGGAAATGTGGAGAGCTATCGGGTACGACTAGTGGACTCAAAAAATATCCCCAGATGGAATATCCAAGGAAGGTGCCGGTGAATATCAGCACGACCCATTTTAATTTTTTGCGCTGGTCGTTGGCTGGCTATCTCTTCGCATTTTGGATAAGTGTTTGGCTCTCCTCATCTTACTTCGTCGGTGATTCGTCTTTTTTACCGCGCTCGCTTCTTTACCACCCGCTCGATACATGGCTTGGCGATTTCCCAAGCGCCTTCGCTTTTGGGGGGGTCAAGCTAACTGTCTCACTCGCCCTCGTGTCTTGTGTGCTCCTGTGCCTTGGTATTGCGATGGGACCCGCGTCGATCTCCCTTTGGTTTTTTTGGGCCTCACTGCTTGATCGATTTCCAGTGGCGTCTGTTCCTCACGAGCCTTTCGTCGGCTGGCTCCTCCTGGCGTTTTCTTTGATGACTGCGATGAACGGCGAGTCTTGGGTCATGAGTAAGAGAAAAACGTCTCGAGAAGTTTCACGGATTCTTTACCTCGGAGCCTGGGGCCTTCTTTGTGCGTCTTACGCGATCAGCGCCCTGCTTAAGTTAAGTTCGCCTCTCTGGCGGGAGGGGGCAGCGGTTCAACACATTTTAAACTCACCTGTGGTGCGTCCATGGGTCCAATCCTCGGCACTGGTAGATGTGATCCCCACCGGTGTTCTGGAAATCTTAAATTGGGGAGCTTTGGTTTTTGAACTAGCGCCGCTGCTTCTTGTTTGGCACCCTCGGACCCGATTCTACGGGTGGTGCGTGGTGACAACCTTTCATGTGATAAACATTTTTCTTTTTCAAATCACCGAAGTCAGTGGTGGGCTACTGCTGTTTCAAGTCTTCCTCTGGAAGCCGCTCCAGCGCAGAACTGTGGTTTCATAAATTCTGGTGATGGCCAGGTTAAGCATCAGGCCTACGCTCAAGACCCAGCCTAGCGTTGGAAGGCGGTTTAAGATTAAACCCTCCAAAATGATGGCGAGTGTAAGAGCAGGGATCTGCCACATGTATAACCCAAGAGTTCTCGAGGAAAACGTCTGGACGAGTCTCTGCCAAGGCGAGCTTCCGGTACAAGGCCAAGAACGACTAAGTCCCTGGGCCATGATTAGAAAAAATGCTAAGCTAGAGATCGGGTGCTGCCAAATCAGGTACCACTTCGCATCTTCGTTCGTCGGCAAGTAGTTCGCACTTACCATCAGATAGGCGAGCGCGGTAAAACCTAGCGCCAGACAAAACTTTCCTTGCAACTTTGAAAGAGCACCGCCCTGAGCTTTCCATTTCACAAGACCCACACCTAACCAGAAAGGTAGGAAGCGCGCGACGGGGTTCATGTAAAGGTGTTCGTAGTAGCTCATGAGTTGCGCTGGAAACGAGATCGGAAGATAAGCAGCAAAGCTCACGCTTTGAGCATTCGGCCCGCGCAAAAGGACCTGCATGAGAACTAAGGGAAGTAGCCACCAAGCAGACCACCTCATCGCAAACAGGGGCCGAAGTAAAAAGCACAGCAGCCAGCTCTGGATAATGAGGCAGAGAAACCAAGACACTGGGAGCCACTGATCTTTCACTGGTAGCCAGTTGCTGAGGAACGTAATGGATGCCAGGAATTTCCAAAATTCACCGGGGCCTGAAATTCCCTGGGGCGAAAAAAAACCAAGCAAAGACAGACTAAGCTGGATGAGAAACAAAGGAGTCAGCGTACGTAAGGCGAGGACCGCAACTTTTCTAGGACGTAGCTTGTGGTGCTGGCAAAAGAAAGATCCAGCTTGAATCCCAGCGAGCACAAAGAAGAAATCGACGACGTGGACACCGTGGCCAAACCACGAATAATAAGGATTCGTCATGAGACTCTTGAAAGCTCCAGGCACGCCTCGCCACGAAAACTCTAGGACAGTCATCACGTGGCTAAGAAACACCAAAAGAATCGCGCCGGCTTTGAGTAGCTCGATTCCGGCATTGCGCTGGATTTTCATCTTCTCAGGCTCCAGTTCAGCATGACCATAAAACAGAGGCTCGGGAGACCCATAACTATGAGGATCGCGCTAAAAGTGACAGCGACAGGATGTCCATCCCATCGAATGCTGAGGAGGATCGCTAACGTCGCCAAGGAAAGCAAATTAAGAACATGGGCCACCGCGATCAACGTTTCGTTTGTTTTTATTTTTTTATTTTTTTCTTTATTGGTAAAAGTGAAAGGATATCTTGTGTGAAATAAAGATGCGATCACTCCACTTGCGATGGTTGGAACGAGCGCGAGCTGGGCAACAATGACTCGCGCCACGGTACTCCAGTCTTTCTGCATGACTAAGCGATAGGTGAGTGTCGTACAGATGACGTGTGTGAGCGTATAGATAAAAAGAGGGACCAGCGCGAACACGGGGAGGATGTAGTAGTAATTGATGGCACCACGGATCGACCAGTATAGAGTGGTGATAAAGAAAATAGGATGAAGGCCGTGCGAAGCCCAAGGTAGCCAGCCGAGAACGTAGTGCAGCTTTTGGTTCCAGTTCAAGTTCCTGCGCCACAGGAATTCGGCCAGGTGTGCTTGGAATATCCTCATGGCCCCGTAGCTCCAGCGAAAACGCTGGCGTCGATAATCATGGAAACTACCGGGGAGTAGGCCC
>JAKFUR010000147.1 GCA_021732585.1 Bacteriovoracaceae bacterium | reverse complement strand
GTCATGAAAGTCGCTGGTATCGCTACCGCTCGTTCCGCTGAGTTCAGCAATGTGCGTGAAGCCGAAGCCTTTATCGAAATGAGTGATTGGTCAGGTGTGGTTGTGAAAGCCGATGGTCCTGCTCAATGCAAAGGCGTTGTCGTTGCACTTGATAAGACTGAAGCCATCGCGGCTCTTCGCGGTTTTTTTGATGGCTCTTGGCTCGGAACAAAAATCCCTCGTGTGCTGCTTGAAGAAAAAATTCAAGGCCCAGAGCTCTCTGTCTTCGCTCTTTGCCACGGACTCAATTTTGTAAATCTTGGCAGTGCCCGTGATTATAAACGTCTAAAGAATAACGATCAGGGACCTAATACAGGTGGCATGGGGACTGTGGCGCCTCTCACCGATATCTCAGTCACGGAACAATCTTTTATTGATGGCATGTTTGAAGACGTGCTGTTTGAAATGCACAAGCGTGGAACTCCTTTCACAGGATTCCTGTTTGCTGGTTTGATGCGTACAGAAAGCGGACTTAAGGTTCTCGAGTTCAATGTGCGTTTGGGTGATCCTGAAACCCAAGTGCTCTTGCCACTTCTACAAGATGACCTTGTGCCATGGCTCAAAGGCTGCGCCACGGGAGTATTTCCAGAAGGCGCTCCCAAGTTTTCAAATGAGACGGCCGTTCATGTCGTTATGGCAGCTCCTGGTTATCCAGGTACCGAAGGCCAACAAGTTTTATTGGGTCACACCGTGAACTGGCAGGCCTTCCCGCAAGAAAAAATGATCGTCTTCCCGGCTGGACTCACAGAGAAGACCGGCGAGTGGGTGAGTCGTGGTGGTCGCATTTTAGGTGTCACGGCTTTGGGCGCAAGTGTTTCAGAAGCACGCGCTCGTGCCTTGGGTGCCATTAAGGAAGTCGCATTTACCGGCGCGCAATGGCGCACTGATATTGGAGGAGTGTTATGAGGATTGGAGTTTTCGCTTCTGGTGACGGAAGTAATTTTGAATCACTCGCACTTTCTTTTCCTGTGGCTTTCCTCGTTTGTGATCGTGAAGAAGCCGGTGTGCTCCAGCGCGCTGAACGACTTGGGATTAAAACCTACTTGATTCCTCGTCTACCAGGTGAAAAACGCGAAGGCCATGAAGCGCGTATCTGGGCGGCGATTCAAAATGAAAACTTCGTTCTCTTGTGTCTCGCTGGTTTTCGTCGTTTGCTCTCGGCAAATTTCTTAGCGCATTTCCCGCAAGGTGCCGTGATTAATATTCATCCGTCTTTGTTGCCTTTGCATCCAGGCTTGACGGGTTATGAAGACACCTTCAATTCGAATGCTGCCATGGGTGGCGTAACAGTTCATGAAGTGGATGCTGGCCTTGATACCGGCCGCATTATAGCGCAGGCCACTTTTCAACGTGAATCGAATGATACTTTGGTGACGTTCAAGCAACGTGGTCTTGCTATCGAACACGAGCTCTATCCGAAGGTGGTGCAAGACATCCTTTTTCAGCAGTTCGTCCATCGCTTAGAAGTTCTACCTGCGGCCAAAGATCTTTTACAAAATACTCAGCAGCTCAATGGGCGTGTGTTGTGGCTGCAGACGACCGGGCCATGTGCGCAACTCAAGCGTATCGCTGGCGATATGTTGGTGGATCCCGTCAGTGAGCGTTTGTTTACCGCTGCTAATGCTGAGTATAAGCGCCATCTCGCGCTTTTAGGTTTTGCTATACCTTGCTCAGAGCGCGGCTTTCATCCGGGTGTCACAGATAACGCTGGATCAGCGACTCGTGAAGCTTGGGAATTGCATCCATGGCAAGAAGCGGGCCTTACTCAAGTGCGCTCAGGCGAAACTTGGCGCGGGGTGGGTGCCATGCCTATCGCGAATCCACTTTTGCAGTGGGAGCGCACAACCTCGAATGCATTTAATGATGTGCAATGGCGTACAGTGAAAGCCGAAACAGTTCCTGTTCGCATCATCGAACTTCCAAGTGATGAAGCAAGCTTGCTTAAGATGAACAATGACAACTGGTGGGCCCTCACGCTTCCAGAACTTCGTCTTGTGCAAGAGTTCTTCCAGACACGTGGTACAGCTCCGACAGATGTGGAGATGGAGATCATCGCTCAAACGTGGAGTGAGCACTGCAAACATAAAATCTTCCGCGCCAACATCACTTATACTGATGCTGATAGCGGTGAGACTCGCCAAGTGAAATCACTTTTCAAGACCTACATTAAAGGTGTTACTGATCAAGTGCGCCGCGAACGAAACTTGAATTGGCTCATCTCTGTGTTTGATGACAACGCGGGGATTGTCCGTTGGGATAACCAAATGGATCTCGCCATTAAAGTTGAAACTCATAATTCACCTTCAGCACTTGATCCTTACGGCGGCGCTCTCACCGGAATTCTCGGTGTGAACCGCGATATTTTAGGCGTGGGCATGGGCGCTCGTCCCATCGCCAACACCAATGTGTTTTGTCTCGCTCCTGCCGATCTTGATCAGCGCATGGGCGAAGCTTGGCCCAAGACTGTTCTTCCTCCTGCGCAGATTCGCACCGGTGTTCATGCTGGCGTGAAAGACGGCGGTAATAAATCCGGCATTCCGACGGTGAATGGCGCTTTTCATTATGATGTGAACTTCGCCGGTAAACCGCTGGTGTTCTGCGGAACCTTGGGTGTGTTGCCACAAAAAGTGAACAATCGTCCGTCTTGGGAGAAACCAGTGTCACCGCGTGATCATGTGGTGATGGTGGGCGGTCGCATCGGTAAAGATGGCCTTCATGGCGCCACGTTCAGCTCGATGGAATGGAAGGAAGGCACACCGGCCAGCGTGGTACAAATCGGTGATCCTCTCACGCAAAAGCGCCTGACTGATTTTATGCTCGAGGCCCGTGATCTTGGATTGTATTCAGGGCTTACGGATAACGGTGCGGGTGGATTGTCATCAAGCGTAGGAGAAATGGCGCTTATCACAGGTGGCGCTGATATTGATCTCTCAAACGCTCCCGTGAAATACCCAGGACTCTCAGCTTGGGAGTTGATGGTCTCTGAATCGCAGGAGCGTATGACGGTGGCCGTTCCTCCGGCGCAACTTGAATCATTCATGCATCTAGCACTTTTGCGTGGAGTGGAAGCGGCCAATCTTGGCACGTTCACTTCAACAGGTGAGTTGCATGTACGCTTTGAAGGCGCCACTGTGGCACGGCTGCCGTTGAATTTCTTGCACGAGGGTCTTCCTCCCATGGAGCTTAAGGCGAAGTGGGGAAGTGAATTCTCATGGCAGGATTGGTGTGAGCGTCCGGAGTTGCAGCGTCCATTGCCAAGTTCTCCAGATGCCGACTCAATGAATACGGCCCTCATGACTATGCTGAGTCATGCGAACGTGCGCTCGCATGAGAAATGGGTGCGCCAGTATGACCATGAAGTTCAGTCTACAAGTGTCGCGAAACCATTCTCACTGAAAGGTGCGCCGAGCGACGCGGGAGTGATCGCCATGGCGCCTCATGGTGGCGAAGCCTTGTCAGGAGTGGTGGTAGGCTGCGGTCTTGCTCCGCAGATTTCGCGCTTCGATCCTTATGTCATGGGAGTGTGGGCGGTGGATGAGGCGGTTCGCAACACGGTTTGCGCGGGCGGTGATCCTGAACGCATGGCCCTCGTAGATAATTTCTGTTGGCCAGATCCGGTTGTAAGCGAAAAAAATCCAGAAGGGGATGTGAAGCTCGGCATGTTGGTGCGCACCTGTGAAGGGATGGCCGACACCAGTCTTGCTTACGGACTTCCTTTGGTCAGCGGCAAAGACAGTATGAAAAACGATGCTTATGTCGTCTCAAAAAATAAACCAGTCAAAATTAGCGCTTTGCCTACGCTCTTGATGACGTGCATGGCCCATCATCCCGATGTGAGCCGAGCGATTCCAAGTGCTCCCCAAGAAGCAGGGCTAGTTGTCATGCTTTTATCTGCGACAAAAGATTTGAGTGCCGTCACACTTGCACAATCTTTTCATGTGAAAATCAATGCACCAGCAGCAGGTGATCTAAAGCAACTCTCGGCCCATTACAAAACGATTCATCAAGCGATGAAACAAAATTTGATCTGCAGTGCTCATGATATTGGTGAAGGTGGAGTGCTTACGGCCATGGCGGAAACCTCTATCGGTAAAGTGGGCTTTACCACGGATATTAACGGCGATTGGAGCACACTCTTTGGTGAAGGTCCGGGCCAAATCGTTGTCACATGCCGTGAAGCTGATGTGGCGACACTCACTGCACTCTTCCCAACACAACACGCTCGTCGCTTGGGTGTAACGACTCAAGAAAACGGGCTCAACCTTTCGAGCTACCAACTGAAACTAAAAGCTTCCGACCTTAAAAGCGCTTATCAGGAGGCCACATGAAACGAGTCCTCGTTCTCAAGGGAGAAGGATTGAATTGCGAGCGGGAAACCGCGGCGGCATTTCAGCGCTTCGGTGCCCACGCGGATATTCTCAACGTGCGTGAACTACTAACTCGCCCTGCTCGTCTCCTCGAGTCGGATATCTTAGCGTTGCCAGGTGGATTCAGTTACGGCGATGAAATTCAATCCGGTCACATTTTAGGGATGGCGCTGAAAGACGCTTTGAAAGATGTCTGGCCGATGTTTCTTAAGCGCCGAGGCCTTGCTATCGGCATCTGCAATGGTTTTCAAACACTGATGAAAATGGGTGTGTTTGAAACAACTCGCACAATGGCCCTCGTGCATAATTCACCGGCCGGTTTTCAGGATCGCTGGGTTGAAATGAATGTACAGAGCTCCCACTGTATCTGGACGCGAGGGATGGAAGGCAGGCGCATGCAACTGCCCATGCGCCATGGAGAAGGCCGTATCTGGAGCGAGACCACCACTGCAGAAATGTTACAAAAGCAAGGCCAAGTGGTGTTCACCTATGCAGAAAATGTTAACGGCAGCATGGGACAGATCGCCGGTATCACCGATGCAAGCGGCCAGGTCTTAGGATTGATGCCCCATCCAGAAGCCGCTCTGGAAACGTGGCTTATGCCTGATGTTTCTATGAATGAGGCCATTCAATTTAATGCACAAATTTTTCAAAACTCAATTCAGTATTCTGGCGAGGTAACTCATGCTTGATCTTTGGACAATTAAAACAGCTCTTTTGAGTGTCACAGATAAAACTGGTCTTGAGCCCCTTGCACGTGAACTTCAGCGCCGTGGAGTGCATATTATTTCAACGGGTGGCACAGGCAAGATGTTGCATGCTTGGGGCATTGCTTACCAAGAGATTTCAGATTTCACCGGTCATCCGGAAGCTTTTCAAGGTCGCATGAAGACCATCTCGTTCGCTTGTGCTTCAGGATTATTGTTTCGCCGTCAAAACCCAAGTGATGAACTGGAAGCGGCTCAACTCAATATCAAGGCAATCGACCTGGTTGTCTGTAATCTCTACCCATTCGAAAAATTCGTTGCTCAAAATGCGACCGAAGATGTGCTCGTTGAGAATATCGACATAGGTGGACCGTTGATGATTCGTTCGGCTGCTAAAAACTTCGCCGCAGTCACCGTTCTCACAGATCCGACTCAATATAATATCTTCTTAGATACGTTGGTCGAGTTTCAGGGACAAACACCTTTGAAGTTTCGTCGTGCCATGAGTGCCAAGGCCTTCACGCGTATTGCGCAATATGATGTGGCGATTGCTGAGAGTATGGGCGATACGACCCAAACCCGTTTTCTTAAGCTAAGTGAAGGCGAAACCCTTCGTTACGGAGAGAATCCACATCAAGCTGCCTCAGTTTACAAATGGGATAACGCTCAAGGAACGACTCTTAAAGCGGCCAAGATTCTGCAGGGTAAAGAACTCTCATTCAATAACATGCTCGACGCAGATGCTGCGTGGAAAGCTGCGAGCGATGTCCATAACTTGTTCGTAGAGGGATGCGCCGGTGTCGTTGTGAAGCATGGCAACCCCTGTGGCCTGGTGCACGCGCCATCTGTGATGGTGGCACTTGAGCGCGCATGGATGGGGGATTCAGTCAGTGCTTTTGGTGGCATCATTGCACTTACACAAACTGTAGATGCGTCGGTCGCTAATTTCTTCCAAGATAAGTTTATTGAAATTTTGATGGCCCCAGCCTTCACAGAGCAAGCACGCAACATTCTCGCAACGAAGAAAAATGTTCGAGTTATGGAATTAGCCGTGTTGCCAAAAGTAAAAAATGAGATGACTCTTCGGAGCTTCAACGGTGGCGTGCTTATGCAACAAGAAGATGAGCAGCTCGCCGTCGAATTGAGGCCGGTAACAAAAACCATACTGACTGATTCTGAAAGTTCTCTCGCTCACTTTGGTGTACTGGCCGCAAAACATTTGAAAAGTAATGCCATCGCTCTCGTTCGACAAGATGGAGATGTGATTGAACTGGCGGGTGCCGGCATGGGCCAACCCAATCGCCTTGATTCGTTTATGCGCCTGGCACTGCCTCGCCTCGTCGAGAAGGATATCAATCCATCATCGGTGATGCTGATTTCTGATGCGTTCTTTCCATTCGGAGATACCGTTGAGATCGCAGCGAAAGCGGGCATTCGTAAGATCGTTCAGCCCGGCGGTAGCATTAAAGATACTGAAGTCTTCGCCATGGCCGACAAGTACAACGTCGCGATGGTTTGCACAGGTGAAAGACACTTTCGTCACTAAGAGGTGAGTATGGACTACAAAAAATCTGGCGTAGATATTGAGTTGGCAGATAGATTCGTCGATCGCATCAAGCGCATGGTGGGTACGACTCACGATGACCGCGTGGTCTCTGGTGTTGGTGGCTTCGCTGCTCTTTATCGCATGGATGAAAAACGCTTGCTGGCCTCCAGCACAGATGGTGTAGGCACTAAGATTAAACTCGCCATTGAAACGAACACTCACGACACCATCGGCATCGATCTCGTTGCCATGTGTGTGAATGACTTGATCTGCACCGGCGCTCGCCCTATGTTCTTCTTGGATTACTTTGCGACCGGCAAACTCGATATCGATGTCGGTGAATCCGTACTCACCGGGATTGTGAATGGTTGCAAACAAGGTCGCCTCGCTCTAATTGGCGGAGAAACGGCCGAGATGCCCGGCATGTATGCGGCAGGCGATTATGATCTCGCTGGATTCTCAGTGGGCGAAGTTTTTCAGACAGACTTAGTTGACGGTTCAACCGTAAAACCTGGCCAAACTATTATTGGTCTGGCTTCTAGCGGATTTCATAGCAACGGATATTCCCTCGTTCGTCAGTTATTGGCAAAAGTAGAAGACACAGCGAAGAGAGAAGAGCTGACTCGTGAAGCCCTTACGCCGACAAAAATTTACGTCGATCTTATTCATTCTCTGCGTGAACACATGGGGACATCGCTCACAGGCATGGCGAATATCACCGGATCGGGCATGCTCAATATTCCGCGCATGAATCTTGCTTACAGCTATCACCTCAATGAACTTCCAAAAGACATTCCTAACGTCATGACAAATCTCTGTCAGCTTTCAGGGCTCAGCGAATTTGAACTCGCACGCACCTTTAATATGGGTGTGGGTTTTGCTTTCGCGACAGACAAGCCCGAGAAAGCGATGGAGTGGTTGAAAGCGAGAGGTGAGAAAGCTTGGTTGTTGGGGACTGTGGGGGATAAAGAAGCCGGCGAAGTGTTCCTCGCCGGCCAAAAGCTTTAGTCTAGAAGCCCGTGCAGTTTAAATCACCATCGGTGCGTTCCGCAACAATCTTTGTGCCTTTGAACACGAGGCCGAAAGCGTTGCCACCCGGGTAGTGCTCCACGATCGAGTAAACCGTGTTTTTGAACTTGAAGATTTTAATGTAAACATCGCCGGCTTCGGAGTTTCTCATCAGTTCCTTGATCGCTATTGGAAGCGTCATTGTACGTGGGGTCGTATTCGCGTAGTGCTTCGCCGTGGTGATGATCTGTGTTTTCTGCAGAGAGGTCAGGCGCGTGGTCGGCATGACGACGATGGTTCTGAGATCCGTTACTCCCTCGTCTTCCGAAAGATCGTAGGGAAAATCACAAACGGGTTCAGCAAAAACGTTCATAGAGAACAGCGCAGCTAGCGCAAGAATCAACGACTTCATAGGGGCTCCTTGGGTTGTGTTGCCGCGTTATAACAACGCTTAAATCAATCTGGCTGCCTAGGATGAAGATTTTTCAAGGCGTCTGTTGGAGGATGTTAGGTCGACTTTCCAGGACTTAAGCTATGATTTTGACCATGCCCAGGAGGCCCCATTGAAAGCTAACACAATTCTCGACACCATCGGCAACACTCCCCACCTCAAATTGAACCGTCTCTTTGGCGCCAGTGAAGTTTGGATCAAACTCGAGCGTGCGAATCCAGGCGCGAGCATTAAAGATCGCATCGCGCTGGCTATGATTGAAGACGCGGAGAAAAGTGGTGCGCTGAAAAAAGGCATGATTATCATCGAGCCGACCTCTGGAAACACCGGCATTGGCCTTGCGATGGTGTGTGCAGTGAAAGGTTATAGGCTTCTTTTGGTGATGCCGGAGTCTATGACGGTCGAACGTAGAAAAGTTATGGCGGCTTATGGAGCGACCTTTGATCTCACTCCTCGTGAGAAAGGTATGAAGGGAGCCATCGCGCGCGCCCAAGAACTTAAAG
>JAKFUR010000130.1 GCA_021732585.1 Bacteriovoracaceae bacterium | reverse complement strand
ATCACCATCAAGGCCACCAGTATGAAGGCCAGGCCTAAGCAAGAATGGGCCACTTTTAAAGGCCAGGTCGATGGTGTGGTGAAGCCGCGATTGAAGTTTCAATCCCCACTTTTTTTGAAGTCTGAGTAGATGGAACTTCAAGGACTTAAGGGGGTCATTGGCCTCAAAGAAAACGTCTTTTTTCAGAGGGGAGAAATGAAGGTAACCGCACGAAATGGTGACGTTTTTCTGGAGCAGGCAAATAAAAAGCTCAAGTATTTTATCCTGAATGACGATGTGAAGGTGACTGAAAACCTGCTGGATGCAAACGGGAGGCCGATGGTTCGGCAAGCGTTCGCGGAACGGATGGAAGGATTCGGTCAGGACAAAATCGTGCTTTCTGGTGCGCCTCGTGTGCTGCAAGGAAAAGACGTGATGAAAGGTTATCGAATTACGATGCGCGAGAAACTCGAGTTCATCGAAATTGAAGATGCCATGTCCGATGTTCAAGTCAAGAAAGACGAGAACAAGAAGAAGGAAAACTGAAATGGAAGTCATGAGCGCGAAAGGTCTTAAGAAAACTTATAACGGCCGAACGGTCGTGAAAGATGTGGGACTGGAAGTAAAACAAGGCGAAGTGGTGGGACTGTTAGGTCCAAACGGCGCCGGTAAAACAACTTCGTTCTACATGATCGTGGGTTTGGTTCGTGCTGATGAAGGTGAGATCCGTTTGTCTGATACAGATGTAACGTTGATGCCTTTGCATGAGAGAGCACGTCGCGGAATTGGTTATTTGCCACAGGAAGCGTCGATCTTTCGTGAGTTGAGTGTAGAAGAAAATATTATGTCGGTGTTGGAGATTAGAGATCTGTCAACGCAGGAACGGAAAGCAAAGTTAGATGGATTGATTGGAGATTTCGGTCTTGATCATATCCGCAAGTCGAAAGGTCGTGAGTTGTCAGGTGGTGAGCGTCGTCGTGTAGAGATCGCTCGCTCTTTGGCCCTCTCACCGAAGTTTATCTTGTTGGATGAGCCGTTTGCGGGTGTGGATCCGCTCGCGGTGGCAGACATCCAAGGGATCATTCGACAGCTCAAAGAGCGTGGGATTGGAGTGCTGATCACTGATCACCAGGTTCGCGAGACGTTAGGGATTGTGGATCGAGCTTATATTATGAATCGCGGGGAACTGCTGGTAAGCGGAACACCGGACGAGATTGTGAAGAACGAAACCGCGCGCAAGTTCTACTTGGGCGAAGAATTTAAAATGTAGGGGAGCCGTATGGCCGCCAAAATGTCCTTAGGGTTAAAGCAGACGCAAAGCTTGATGATGACGCCGCAATTGCAGCAGGCCATCAAACTTTTGACTCTGACCCACCTTGAAATGACGAATCTGATTGCCCAAGAGATGGTGGAAAACCCCATGCTCGAAGAATCAGATGGCGAATCTTCAGCTGAAGTTGAAGAGCCTTCCAAGGAACAGATCGAACAGAAAGAAGCAACTGCTGACGACTTCCAAGGCAAAGAACTCATCGAGGGAACTCGTGAGGACTTCGATTGGGAATCTTACGCAGAATCATTCAACTCATCGTCATCAACTGCGCCGAACACTCGTGAAGCGTCTTCTCCTGACGATATGCCAAGCTATGAAAACATGGTTTCAAAGAACCAAGGTCTTCATGAGCATCTCGAATGGCAATTGCGTATGGAGAGCTTGAGTGCAGAAGAGCTCGACTTTGCCATCGCTCTCATTCACGACTTGAACGACGACGGATATATCACGTCGCCCGTTGAAGAGTTGATCGCGAAATCAAAGATTGAGCGCGATGAAGCCGAGAACGTCATCGGTATGGTACAGAACTTCGATCCCTTGGGTTGTGCTTCTGAAACCATTCAAGAATGTTTGTTGGTGCAGGCCCGTGCACTTGAAGAGAGATCACCGCTGGCAGAAAAAATGATCGCCCTGCACTTGGAAGATTTGCAGTCGAAAGACTACACCAAAATCTCGAAGTCCTTGGGTGTCACCAAAGACAAAGTCAAAGACGCCGAACTCATTATTATGGGTTTGCATCCGAAGCCAGGTCGTTTGGTTTCTCCGGAAGAAACTCAGTATGTCGTTCCTGATATTTTCATTCAGGAAGTGGGCGGAGAGTTCGTTGTGCAAGTCAACGACGAAGGTGTTCCTCGCTTGCGTGTCTCAAATCTTTACCGTGATTTGCTCAAGAGCAAAGAAGGCGGCCCAGAGGCTCAGGAATTCGTGCAAGACAAGTTGCGCTCAGCTTTATGGTTGATCAAGAGTATTGAGAACCGCCAGAAAACAATTACCAAAGTGGCGATTGCCATTGTTCGCAATCAGCAAGACTTTTTCAAGCGTGGCCCTGAGCATTTGAAGCCGATGATTTTGAAAGATATCGCTGGCGAGATCGGCATGCACGAATCAACTGTTTCACGCGTGACGACCAACAAGTTCATGCACACACCGATTGGGACCTTTGAGTTGAAGTACTTCTTCAACACAGGCATCGGCGGTAAGAACGGCGGTATTGATATCGCGGGTGAGACTCTTAAATTAAAGATCAAAGAAATGATCGGCAACGAAGACACCAAACGTCCTCTTTCCGATCAGCGTATCTCTGAGTTGTTGAGTACCAAAGACATCATCGTGGCCCGCCGTACAGTGGCGAAGTACCGCGAGATGATGGGGATCCTTACCAGCTCAAAGCGCAAACAAGACTGAGTCTCATAACCAGGAGGTCTGCTGCATGACATGAAACCGTCCGTCGTTTTTCGCTTTCGTTTATTTTTATAGATCCGGAGAAGGAATAGAATGAACATCAAAATCAGCTTCAAGCATCTCGAACACACTCCCGCCTTGGATGTTCGCATCCGCGAAAAGTCTGAGAAACTAGCCAAGTTTTTCGGGGGGAACTTTGACGTCCACTGGACGTGCTGGGTGGACGAGAAACAAGTTCAGTGGGCCGAAATGAAGATCGTGGGCCAGCCCCATGACTGCTTCGCTAAAGCCTCTTCCGACAATCTCTACAAGGCATTCGACCTTGTAACGGAAAAGATCGAGCGCCAGCTCGAGAAACAGAAAAGTAAGATGCGTAATCGTGTTCACAACACGGAATCTCAGAAATACCGCTCTGCCGGTTAGAGTAGCAGCAAGCCGATCAGCAACGTAATCACACGTGGACTGGGGATAAGACGTAACTCAACGTCTTTGAACCAGTCCTCGCGATGATCCATCCACACGCCCGCCAGAATCATGCTCGTGAGCACCGCCGCACAAGAGAGTGTGCGTGCCAGCATCGTCATGTGGCCTTCATTCAAGAACACCAAGATCACGCCTCCGATCAGCGCCAGCGTGTAGCCAGCGATGACGAGCTTTTCCTCCAGCTTAAGGCTGCGGTGACGAGGTAAGGCGGGCATCGCCTTCGGGATGAACTGCACGAGGTTGCTGCTGAGCGGATTCACCCGCGGCTTGATCTTGGGAATCCCGAAACGCACGGGCTCGGTCTCCGGCTGGTACGTCTTAAAGATGTAATCCCAGATGCTCAACAATCCGCCGAAATTTTTATCGATGTAGAGTTTGTTTTTTCCATGGTGCACGCGGTGATGGGACGGGGTCACGAAGATGCGTTCAAAAATAGGAATGCGATTTTTGAAAAGAGTGGTGTGCGTCCAGATCTGCGCCGAACCATGCAGTGAGGCGACGAGGATGTAATCGACGATGCTGAAGCCCATGAGCGCCGGTGGGATGATGATCCAGAACGCCGTCAGCTTATGCCACCACGGCATGCGCAGACCGACGGAGAAATTATAATTTTCCGCCTGGTGGTGCACGCCGTGAATCGCCCACATCCAGGGAACCTTGTGCGCGATCATGTGACTGAGCCAGAAAAGAAAATCGATCACCACAAACAACACGATCCATTTCCAGACACCGGAAGGCGTCATGGAGGCGGCGTATTTTCCGCACAGATAATAGAGGCCCATGAGGGGAATCTTGAAAAAGATTTCGATGAAAACTTGCCCGATGGCACAGTAGAGGTTGCCCACGGTTTCACGGAATGAATAAACCGACTTCCCTTGTCGGGCCGTAATGAAATGCTCGGCGAGCATGAGGCCCAGAAAGCCGGGAATAATGAAGAGCAAAGGATTCATGATCTAGTTATACGAAAACTAATGACTCATCGCGTTTTGATTGTAAAAATTTCAAGTATATAGCTGAACAGTTTTTGGCCTAAGTCCTCGAAAAGGCAAAAAGTGCCCTTCATTACAGTCGCTTGATTGGGTGTTCTATAATTAAAGGCAGGAATATTAAGAGGCCATTAACAAATGAAGCTTTTTATTTATACGTTAGCCGTTTTGAGCAGCCTTCAGCTGCGGGCGAATGACGTTGTGGAATACCGTGTTAAGAAGGGCGACACCCTCAGTGACATTCTATTTAAGCTCAACATCGGACCCATCTACGGACCGAAGGGCTTCCAAGAATTTTCCGTCAAAACTAATAAACTAAAACGTCGTGGAGATAAGATTAGAGTCGGCGACGTTCTTATTTTTCCTGTGAGTCCCGTCGATCGTGTCGTTTCGAGTGAAGCACCGCCTGCTCCTAGTGAAGCTCCGCCCGACGATCCGTCGCAGCACCATTCGTTTCTCGTGTCGCCGCAAGTTTCATGGATAAATTTCTTATCCGAATCCAAAGATGCGTTTCAGCACAACGATCTCAAGGCGTATTCAAGGCCCGTGCCCGGTGCTCACCTTCAGTACGGTCTGCAGTGGGACGAGAACTGGTCGTTTCTTTTCTTCTCTTCTTTTTCTAAGGTCAGCTTCTACCCCGACGACGTCTTCACGTACAACCGCAGCGATGTGTCCCGCAACAACTACGGCTTCGGCGTCTCCTACCGAGCGGGGAGCACCGAGTGGGGAAGCCGGCTCGGCTTCTACGATCAGCTGTTCTTTTCTTTGCCTTCGACGTCCGAGATCGACGTCGATGTCGTCGCCCTTCCCGAGTTCCATCTCTCCTACAGGAGGGCCGTGAAGCAGTACAAGAAGATGAGTTTCAAGGTGGGGCTCAACGGCAAGGCCATCCTCCCGTACCAGACCCCAAAAATCAAAGGGGAGCTCGGCTACGGCGGAGGCCTCGATTTCTTAGTCGGTTCGGCGCACAAAAATCTCCGGCTCTTTTTGAACCATTCACAGGCCAATGCAAGTGATAACAAGACGACCGCTTCCGAGGTTGGGCTGGGGTTTGTGATGGAAGGAAACTTCGATGACTAGGATTCTTCAAACCATCGCCGTCGCACTGCTCGTGCTCCTGGGGTCCTGTAACCGCGGCAAGAATGCCACGAGCGTCGACATCGACATCAAGCAACCGCGCCCGCTCAACACGACCCTTGATTCGGTGACCGTGGTGAACGACCAGCTCATCATCCGTGGCAGTGGCCTCGAGTCCGTGACGAAGATCGAACTCAGCGGCGACGGCACCAACGGCACGTACTCCGTGGTGAGCGCTACAGCGACGCAGATCGTGGTGGCCGCCGCATCCAACGTTGCGATCGGGGTCGGGAAGGTTCTCAATCTGATCATCGCCAATGCGCAAGCTCAGTCCAGCTACCAGATCACCTTCACGCTCGACGATGGCAGCGTGACTTCGCAGAAGATCGACGACATGGGCGCGAGCACGGGCCAGGTCCTGAAGTTCAACGGCACGAACTGGGTTCCGGGGTCGCTGCCGAGCAGTCAGTTGTATCTCGGGTCGTTCGACGCCTTTAATAACGTTCCGGATCTCTCGAGTCCCTCGAGCACCCCCGGCTACTACTACATCGTGTCCGTCGCCGGAACCTTCAACGCTATCGCCTACGACGTCGGCGACTGGATCATCTCCGATGGTGTGGCCTGGCAGCGGATCGCCAACGCCCAGCCGATGGTGAACAGCTTCGAAGGCCGCCAGGGCGCCGTTGTGCTAGTGCCCGGTGACTACGTGTCGCTGCTCGACACGACAACGCAAAAGTTAATTGGTTCTTCAATCGAGGACCTTGAAGACGTCGACACGACAGGCATCGCCGCAAACAAGATCCTCAAGTTCGACGGCACGTCTTGGGTGATCGCCGATGACCTCGTCGGCGGCGGAGCGGGTTCCGTCGGAACCGCGCAGCTCCAGGATAGTTCTGTGACCTATCAGAAGATAAGCCTCGCTGACGGCGAATTACCGCAGGCAAAAGTCAGTGGCCTCGTGTCGGCGCTCACCACCATCAACACCACGCTCGCCGGGAAGATCGGCCTTACCAATTTATCTGCAACCGACCCGCTGGTTTACAATAGTGGCACGGGAGCATTTTCTCTCCAGCCGTCCTCAACGACGCAAGCTGGCTCCATCAGCGCAGCCGATAAGACAAAGCTCGATACCCTAGAAGCTCTCAGTTCCGGCGACGGTCTGTTCGAGCGCTTCAGCGGCGTCATACGCAGTAGTACGTGTTCGCCGAACGAAATTTTGAAATGGAACGCGGTCTCGGGCTGGACGTGCGCCACTGATAGCAGCACTGATGCGACCAAGCTTCCGCTCGCGGGAGGAACGCTCACGGGCAATCTGCTCCTCGAGACGGAACTCCGACTTAAAGACGGTGCGAGTGCAAACTACGTAGCCATCAAGGCACCCGCGTCTGGGACATCTTCCTATACGCTCGTCATGCCGCCAGCTGTTGGTGCCAACAATCAGGTTTTGACCACCAACGCCGCAGGCGTGCTTTCTTGGACCACGCCGTCGACGACCGGAACTCCGACCGGCGCGGCCGGTGGCGATCTCGCTGGAACGTACCCGAACCCAACGATTGGTGCGGGACGAATCGTCGACGCTCAGATCTCTGGCACCGCGGGCATCGCCCAATCAAAAATAGCCAACCTCACAACGGACCTCTCGACGATCAACACTTCGCTCGCAGGAAAAATCGGACTCACGAATCTCTCGGCGACGGCACCGCTGGTGTATAGCAATACGACCGGTGCCTTCACGATGAACGCGGCGACCACGGCGCAGTCGGGCAGCATGAGTGCGGGAGATAAGCTGAAAATCGACAGCGTCAGCGCCACAGAACTCGATTACCTCGCGGGCGCCACCAGTGATCTGCAAGGTCAACTCGACGATAAGTTGAATGAGACTGGGGGAACGCTTACCGGAAATCTCATCCTCAACACCGAACTCCAGTTGAAAGACGGCGCAACCGCGAACTACGTCACTCTTCGTGCGCCGGCCACGGGCACGACATCCTACACACTCACATTCCCTGCGGCAGTGGGCGCGGCCAACCAAGTGCTCACGACGGATGCCTCGGGTATACTCTCGTGGACCACGGTGGCGACAGCTTCGACGGCGGTAGGCGGCGATTTAAGCGGAACCATCAGCAGTGCCACGATTGTGGCCGATGCTGTGACGTCCGCCAAAGTTCTCGACGGAACTTTAGTCAACGCTGACATCAACACCACAGCTGCCATCGCACAGTCAAAGATTGCCAATTTAACAAGCGATCTTTCGACGATCAACACAAGTTTGGCGGGAAAGATTGGCCTCACGAATCTTTCGGCGACTGCACCTTTGGTTTATAACAACACCACCGGTGGCTTCACGATCAATGCAGCGACCCCGGCACTTCCGGGCAGCATGAGTGCTGCGGACAAAACTAAGCTCGACGTCGTTTCTTCGACGGAGCTGGGTTACCTCGTCGGCGTGACGAGCGATGTGCAGACACAACTCGATGAAAAGCTCCCGGAAGCCGGCGGCACATTGACCGGTGATCTCACCCTCGATACGCAGTTAAGACTCAAAGACGGCGCCACGGCGAACTACGTCAACCTTCGTGCGCCAGCAACGGGTACATCATCTTACACCCTCACATTCCCGCCAGCGGTGGGAACGGCCAACCAGGTACTCTCGACCAATGCGTCCGGCGTATTGTCTTGGACCAGCATCGGCACCGCCACCGCCGTCGGTGGTGATCTCACGGGCACAGTCGCCAACGCTGTCATCGCCGCGGACGCCGTGACATCAGCGAAAGTTCTCGACGGAACACTCCTTAACGCTGACATCAACGCCTCGGCCGCGATCGCACAATCAAAGATTGCTAACTTAACAACTGATCTCGCAGCGATTAACACATCTCTTGCTGGCAAAATCGGTCTGACTAATCTTTCGGCATCAGCACCCCTCGTGTACAACAACACCACCGGTGCTTTCACCATCGATGCTGCCACCACCGCACTTCCGGGCAGCATGAGTGCGGCGGATAAAACCAAGCTCGACGTGGTGTCCTCGACGGAACTTGGCTACCTTGTTGGAGTGACGAGCGACGTGCAGACTCAACTCGATGAAAAACTTCCAGAAGCCGGCGGCACATTGACTGGTGATCTGACCTTAGAAACACAGCTCAAACTCAAAGACGGCGCCACCGCGAACTACGTCAACCTTCGTGCGCCCGCAACGGGCACAACGTCGTACACCCTCACGTTCCCGGCCGCAGTGGGATCAGCGAACCAAGTCTTAACGACAAACGCGTCGGGTGTGCTTTCGTGGACCACGGTAGCGACCTCTGCCACGGCCGTGGGCGGGGATTTAACGGGCACGATCGCGAGTGCCACCATCGCCGCGGACGCGGTCACTTCAGCGAAAGTTCTCGATGGCACCCTGGTCAACGCCGACATCAACGCCTCGGCGGCGATCGCGCAGTCAAAAATTGCTAACCTCACGACGGATCTTGCGAGCAAGATCGGTCTCGCGAATCTTTCCGCCACAGCACCGCTTGTGTACAACAACACGACTGGCGGATTCACCATCGACGCGGCATCAACGACCGCTCCCGGCACACTCAGCGCGGCGGATAAAACAAAA
>JAKFUR010000168.1 GCA_021732585.1 Bacteriovoracaceae bacterium | reverse complement strand
GCTTCTGCATCAGAGAGACCGGCGATGCGGCGATTGGCCTCTTCCGGTGAGATCCCCATTTTGACCATTTGTTGTTGGATGTCACCACGGTTCAAAACTTCAGCGACGCGCGCCTGAGATTCGGCGCGTGTCATGTGGGTGACCGCCTCAGTTGTGGTGATCATCCCGGTGGCCGCATGGGCCTTCATGATCGGGAACTCGACGAGGGTCGTTGTGATCATAAAACAGAGCATAAAACGTACTAAATAATTCATGTCGCACTCCAATGTGACGTAGTTTCTGATACTTCATTATCGGTGCTTGAGAGCTTTGAATATTCACGGTCATTCATTAGTTTTGTGATCAAATCTACACAATTCATCTATACTTAATTCTATGAACAAGCCCTTTTCAGCCGCCTGTGAGCGCAACCGCGATCCCATTCTCAAGGTTCTCGAGCAGGTAATCACCCCCAAAGATTTGCGGCTCTTAGAAATCGGCGCGGGCACCGGCCAGCATGCCGTTTATCTAGCACCCCATTTCCCTTGGATGGAGTGGCATCCTACCGATGTCGGAGCGAATCTCGCGGGGATTAGTCTCTGGGTGGGTGAGGCGCGTCTCTTTAATCTCCAAAAACCGGTTCGGCTCGATGTGAGTGTAGATGATTTTCCGAAACTTAAGTTCGATGTCGTGTTCACCGCCAACACGTTTCACATCATGTCCTGGAAAGACTGCAAGTCGTGCATGAAGACCATGGGTAAGCGCCTGCGCGAAGGTTCGCGTGCGATCATCTACGGCCCGTTCAAGTACAACGGCGAGTTCACCTCGGAGAGCAATGCGGCTTTTGATATGTCACTCAAAGAGAATAACCCCGTGAGTGGTATCCGTGCCTTCGAAGACGTGAACAATGCTATGACCAAAAATGGTTTTGTGCTCATGAATGATTATGAGATGCCGGCCAACAACCGCATGCTGGTCTATCGTCGTCTGCAATTTGTGGGATAGGCATGGCTTTGATTTTTACTCTCATTCTTTTGAGTTCGAGTGCCTGGTCGGCGAGCACTGATGTGTGTGAGGTGCTTAACCTTAGTAACTGCAGTGGTGTGCAAAAAATGGGTCGGCGCTCAAGTGCGCAGTCGATTCCCTCGACATCCACGGCGGCGCAGTTTAATCCGGCCAACGTCAGTCATGATCGTGGTTTCGGTGTGGAGACCATGTACCAGCCCGGCAACGCTCCTACATTTAGTTTTGTGAGTGGCACCGGCAAAGTCGGGGCTGCGCTGGTGAGTTCAAAGGTCGAGAACAGTTTCTTTGGCAATCGTGTTATCGAGTTGGAAGAAGACTATTTTGAACGGCGTGAGGATGACGAACAATACGCTTCAGAAAAACAAACACTGGCCTTAGGTGGTGGTCTTTTTAAGAACCGCAAGTTCAGTCTCGATTTGGGTCTTCTGTTTAAATACAACAGCGACATCAAGCGGGTGAATCCGGGCGCAGGCTTTGCCGTCCGCTGGGCCTTCGTGAATTTCGGGGCGGCCCAATATCAAGACGATGTGAAACTTAAATTCCGAGATCTCGTCAATCCAAACACAGGAATCCCATATGAGACTGAATGGGAAGATGATGAGTATGAAGAACGTTTTACTGTGCGAAATTATTTTGCAGGCATCAAGATTAAGAATTTGTTTCTCGATGCCGGTGTCATCAACACGACCTATAAATTCGACGACGACGATGCTACGGTGATCCGTCTTTATTCTGCCGCGTACATCTGGAAGAACTTTCTGTTCAATTTGGCGCTCCGTGAAGAAGAGTCACCACGCTGGCGCTATAAAGATGAAATGCTTCTAGATGAAAGAAAGAAAAATGAAACCTATGGAGGAGTTCAATATTCCTTCAATCAGCACTTTATTATCGGTGTTCACTACAACTACTACCTGCTACGTGAGTACGCAGCGAGCCTGACACTTTTTATCTAGCCGTGCAGTTTTTTGTAGATGAGATAACCGGCCACGGCATCTTTTGCGGCATAGCTCAGTTGTTCGGGGGATAGATAGGGTCTCTCCCAATTGGTGGTTTTAGCCGCCTTCGTAATCCTGAAACCTAAATACTCCGCTGCTAGCGCGCGCAAACCAGGTGTTCGTCCACTCACAGCAAGCTCTTGTGCAAGATCGAGGAAGCCAGCTGGATCGAAGTCATGCAAGCGCAGAAGCCCTTTCACATCGTCACGTGTGGCCACACCCACCTTAAGAACATTTGGATTCGAGAGAAGAGGCGCGAGCTCTTCCATGAGGTGTGTTTGGGATAAACGAAAAAGATAGGCCGTGCGGTCTGTGGCGAGCTGTAATAAGGCCACGTGGTGAAATTCACCTTTCTGAAAGCTAGGCCGCGTCTCAGTATCAAAGCCCAAGACAGTTTCTTTTTGCAGCTGCTCGACAATGGTGCGCGCCTGGGTGCGTTCGGTGACGACAATCACTTCGCCCGTGAAATCCATGGGGGGGAGGGCGTTGATATCGTCGGTGGTCAGTTCTTGCGTGCTCATTCGGTCAAGGATAACGCCTTGAAAGTTCGTTGTAAATCAATTGTGACGAAATCTACACATACTTGAAACGAAGGCTCCATGAAGACCGTGGACGATTCCCGTAAACTGACTCTAGATTTCGAAGGGTTTTTTAAGGAGGTCAGTATGTTAAGTTGGGCACTCACATTTTTCATTTTCGCACTCGTAGCCGCATTCTTGGGCTTTGGTGGAATTGCAGCGTCAGCAAGTAGCATCGCACAGATACTATTCTACATTTTCGTTTTGCTTTTCGCCATTTCTTTGTTGAAAGGCCTTGCTGGTCGCGGCGACAAGTTACTTAAATAAAAGATTTTTGATTGGGGGACATCAACCCCCCCAATCGTTTTTTTATTTGTAACGTACTTCGAGCACACCGAGTAGCGCTGCTCGCATCTCTTTCAAGAGTAGCGGAGCTGGTGTCTTACTACCTATCAATGTTCCACTCACTGCATCCGCAGTTTTCAATTTCTTCACGCATGTAATCCCCAAACCAAAAATACCATCCGGCGCGACAATGTAAGTTTGGCTATCGCTAAAGGGATCTTTGATGATGCCTTGAACGCCGTAGCTCGTTCCTTTGGTTATAGTGGTGAGCTGAATCTCCGCTGGGATGACACTCAAGGCACAGGCCGGCTTGCCTTTAACCGCCGCGAGTCCAGCCTTAAGCGCTAGGAGTTCGTTATGATCGACGGGCCCTGGAATTTTAAGATTACGTTTAATGATCAAAGTTAAACGTGTGACGTCGAGTTCTTCGACGTCGGTATTATCTACGGAATCTGCTGCTGAGGTGTTGAGAGAGATGAGGGCGGTCAGTGTTAAAATAATAAACTTCATAAGCATCCTTTTGTTAGTGCAGCATTCATAGCAAAGGAAATGGTTGAGGTTGAGACGCAGGAAAAGAATATAGATTTTGACCGGTAACAAGGCGTTTCCAGTTCACTTCTAGTGAGGAACACCTTGGATAATACCGGGATTAAACATGTTCACCATGACGGTGTGGGGGCTAAAAACATCAAGCGCTTCACGCATCTTATCTTGGCAACGCATGCCGAGGACTGAGTCGATGGCAGAGTACGCGTAGTAATAAACTTCACTGAGTTTTGGACCAATATCTGTGCCCAGCAAAGCCGCTTTAGGTAACACAACCTTGAGGTTTTTTTCAAAGTGCCTGCGAGTGTAGCAGGCCAGCATACCCACCATTTGGTTTGGTTTTTTGGCATCGGCGGCTTTTTGCATGGAGTTCAACATGCGCCACTTACCGATCTTGTTGCGGTGGTACCAGTCGTAGTCGGTATGTCCGTCAGCACGTTTTACCGGTGGGCAAAAATCAGGTCCAGCGCCATCACGGGCATGACCTGCATAAATCACAACCTCAGCGCCACTTTCAATAGCACTGTTGAATGTATCACCAGCGGCCTTACAGTGCGTTTGTTGACGTGCAAGATTGGCGGCCGAGGTGTTCCAGTTATTGTCTACAGACAGTGAACCCGTCACGAGACGAAGTTCAACACGGTACGACTGACCATCAACATTACGCGCCGTTTTAGTGAAGAGCCCAGCATCCGTAGGTGAGCGAGTAAAGCCACAGGCAAACAGACCTGCTGGGCAGCGTGGTTGAGTGAGTGCACGGATGAAAATCTCGGCAAAGGCCAACTCGTAGACGTTGTTGCCTGGAGTGCCATCTGAGTAGCCTAGACCAAAAATGATATTGAGTACGCCATCTTTTTGAATTTCAGTGTAGCGTTTAAGGCAGGCCGGTTCGGCCTTAGGTGAATCGATTCCAATACGAGGTAGCGCGTTCAAGGTGAGCTGAAATTCTTGCGCCAAGGTTGCGGCTTTGGCCGTACCCACTGCGAATAAAAAAATCAGAGCTAAGATTTTCATGAGGCCTAAGTATGCCTCGCGTTTCAGGAGGGCAAGCCCACCTGTAAAAATGACTCTATCTCACCCTACAAACCACCGAGATATTGCGGTAATCAATGCCATAAGCTGAGATTTGAAGTCGTGTGATAGTCGAAGCCCCACTTCTCAAATTATTCAGGCGCCCTTCGATGCGGTCCCCCTGGTCATTAGCTCCGCGAATGGTGCGAGTAAAATAGTTGACTCGCAACTGGTCCCCATCGAATTGCGCCACCTGACGACCGGCCACTGAAATGTAGCCAGAGCCATCGCGGGTGTTAGCTGGATTGCCTTGTGCATGGACGATAATTCGCGAGCCTCGGTGACTGCCTTCGCAGCGGGCGATCGCCGCGAATGCTGAAAGAGAGAAAGAAGCCAGGATCAGGACAATTATGAATTTCATAAATGGATCTCCTGAAGCTTTGATACTCCAGGTGATCATACGGAACAAACGATGTGAGAAGTTGTAAGTTTACCGCGAAAAGCTATGAAATTATTTCATAGCTTTGATGTCAAAAGGCGTCGCAAAGCCTGTGAGCATCTGAGGCCCAGCGTCAAAGAGCTCAAGCGCTGATTCTGGAGTGAGATATTGATAGGCGTCTTTATCGAGCACTAAACGACAGGTGAGTTTTTTTGTAAGTGCCTCGAGGCGAGCTGCCCGGTTCACCGTATTACCGATGATGGTGTACTGCCAGCGTTCTTCGCCGCCGATGTTTCCTAGAACAACATCGCCGCGGGTTATTCCTATGCCAATATTGATAGTAGGTAACTGTTGCGACACCAGCTGGGTATTAATTCTTGGGAGCTGCTCGATGACTTCACGAGAGGCCCGATAGGCGCGCTCAGTGTCTCCCGCACTCGGCTCAACATAAGCTAAAATGCCATCACCGATAAATTTATCGACCACGACGTTATGTTTGATGAAAATTTTTAGCACTTCTTCAAAGTACACATTCAAAAATTGCACCAACTGTGGACCGCTGAGAGTTTGCGACATGACGGTGAAGTCACGAATATCCATCATCAATACAGTGAGGTTGACGGTCTTGCCGGAGAAATCTAGTTTTCCCTCACGAACCTTTTCCGCGATATCACGAGAGACAAAACGTGACATGCCGGTGAGAAGACGGCTGCGTTCGAGAAGGGCCACTCCGGTTTCGTTGAGAAGATTTCCAAGTGGTCCCCAAACCCCACCCAAGGCAGCCGTTACGCGCGATTCCCAGTCACCCTTCTTAAGCGACATTAGACCGGCTTCAAGGGAGCGGGCCCGCTGGTTTTCAGTGACAAAATGAATCGCATAGACGGCGATCATCCAAGTGTTTAAAGTCACCAACGTAAGAAATGTTTCTTCTGGATTATTCTCTGTGAGACGGATGAGGTAGTGAAAATTAAATATGGCCGTCATGAGGGCGGGAGCGATACCAGCGAGAACGGTTCGTCGCCATCCTAGCTTAAAATCGGTCAAGGTTGGATGTGGAAAAAGCCAGCGGGCCAAATACGCCTGGAAAGTTCCAATGAGAACCACCACCAAGAGAAGAACCTCGACCACTCGCGAGCCCAGTAGGAGTTCACCGAGGCCAAAGAAAAGCCCTCCCATCGTGCTCGCAAGTACGCACGACAAAAGATAGAGCGGCAAGAGGACGGCAGGAGAGCGAGAGCGAATCGCCCAAATAAGAATAAGATCTATTAAAAATGTTAGTCCAAGAATCGTGGCGAGATAATGGCAACCGGCCCAGAAACCCATACGATCAAGGATAGGGCAAACCTGAGTTCCATAGGCGCTCATTAGTGGTATAGCACCCACATGGAGCATCACAAAGGCAGTAAATCCTAAGATAATATTCTTGTTCACTGTACCCTAACGGTCTCATGAATCGTTTTGTGACGCTACCAAGAATATAAAGCCTTGAGCTGATAGGAATCGTAACGATGGTAAATTCCGAGGAGAGTATCAGACGAACCGTGAAGATACTGGGCCCCGGCCTCTAAGCTCCAAGAGTTAGACAAGCGATGAGTGACCGCGCCTCGATAGACCGACGAGCGGCCCACTTGATCATAGATCCCACCCACTAAAAAGGTGGTCTCATCGCCCCAAGGAATGCGCAGGCCCAGTGTCCAGGCCTCTTCCATTACTGAACGCAGAAAACTGATCTGACTTTCGTCTTGGCGCTTTTGCCGGACGTGCTCCACGATGCCGGTGATCATGCCCCACGAGGTTTCAATATTTTTCTCGACACCCAATACCGCCATGGACGTTTCACCGGGAACACGGTCATCACTCTGCTTTGGCTTGAGCCAATTGAACCCACCGCGAATCGCCCAGCTCTCAAAAGGCAGTACAAAGGTTCCGGCGATGGCCTCGTGGCGATAATACAAAGGACGCAGCTTCACAGGGGAATCCACCAGCAAGATTTGTTTCGGTGACACCGCAATAAGGGTAGCGTTGACTTCAGTAAGGAGGAAGGGACTTTGCGAGAGACCGTTGTAGTAAATCACTTGGAATTCAAAAGACTCGGACTTGTGCTGCACTTTCGCAGTGATATTATGTTGGGTGGCATCGTCTAGCTCTGTAGGAGAGAGATACTGATAGCTCACATCATTTGGAATTCTCAACTCAGTATCAACAGACTCAATGGGTAGACGATTTTCACGGGGTAACCAGGGACTGTGCTCACCCGGCAAGACGGGGCGGGTTTGTGAGGGAACATAAAAGAGCTCCCAGTTCCAGTTGTTCACTTCCTGTGAGATGGAGATCCCCGCGGAGCCCAATGTCACCGGTGAACTGGGGTCCACCCAATTTTTTGAATGAACAATATCCGCCGGGTTCACCATGTCTGGCCCATCGACGGCGAGAGTTTGAAAACCCAGTCGGAATGTTAAGCTGCCACTCTTTCTTTGAAGATAAAGATTTTTGAGGTTCCATTGAAATCTCTCAACGGCATCGGGACTGTTAAAGTCAGTTCTCACCCAGGTGTCGGAGCGGAAGCGCCAGTTGGAGTCAAATTTCTTGTCTAGCTTCAAATCCAGCTGCACGCCGGCTTTCTGAGTCGGTACATTGTTCGTCGTAGAGAATTGAAAAGCATTAATATACGGCCCTGCCGAGCCACCCATCTTCCATTCTGCCCAGGCAGCGGAAGAGAAGAGTAGTAGAAAAATTCCTAGCGACTTCATGGGATCAATTTTCTTTCAGGTTAGAATGAGAGAAGTCATCACTCTTAAGACCCGAGTTGACCTTGATCTCTGACAACACAATCTCCGTGCCACGGCCATTGAGATGATTTTTTACTTTCATAAGCTGGGCGCGCCAAACAGCGCCGATTTTTTTGTAATTCATGAATTGGACTGTCTTCTTCATCTTTTTCTGAACGTAGTACTCAGTCACTTGAGGGAGTAGATCCTTCTTAGAGATTTTTGTGATGACTTGCGTATACTCCGAAGTTTCTGCAGTCGGCTTAAGTTCAATCCAATAGGACTTAGCGTCTGTCTTGATGAGTTTGACGGTGGCAGATTTTATGGCCTGCGAATTCAGATCTTCTGGACTGACTTCTGAACCCAACAACCCAGCTTTCGTTTTACCTGTGACAAGTCGGCGGACCTGGCCGCTGGATGGAAGATAGATGTATTGGGTCTCGTTTCCTTCTTCATCGACATGGCCAAGAAATGCCATATTTTTGATGTCGGCCGGGCTCTGTAAGCGCGCCATGACGGAGAAACCGCTTTCGCGCATCGTTTGCAGTGTGAGTGAGCGGGATTTGCTCTCACCGTTCTCTTCGATAATTTTCATTTCTACTTTGGCCTGGTCGTCTTTGGCGTCTAGTTGCTTCTGTGATTTCTTAAGAATATCGCTGGCGTCCATGGCGAAAGCAGGAGTACTCAAGAGCAATAAAGCGGCGACACTTGCGGCGATTTTTGTGAGTTGTTTCTCGGGAAGTGCTGTCGGCACTTTCGCGAGCTTACGCACATAAATCTTGGGAAAGATATGGAGAAGGGCAGGAAGAAAAACAACATCAGCGATAAAGCCCGCAAGGATTGAGATCAGCATAAACCCTCCAAAGGTTTGGTTCATATCGAACTTGGAAAAGAGAAAGATAGAAAAACCCACGAACATAATCAGTGATTCAAGCAAACAAGGATTGGCCTCCATCAGCATGGCCTTAGGAAGCGAATCGGGATGAGAGGGGAGTTGGCGCAGTCGGCTTAAAATATAAAGAGTGTTATTAAAGGCAAATCCCAAAGCGATCGAGAAAATCAGAGCGATGCCAGGTTTTACTGCTGTTTCTGTCAGAGCGAGTGCTCCTAGCAAAAACGCCGGTGGTATAAAGTTGGGTAGACAGGCCAAGAGCGCCCATTTGAATGAGCGGAATATGAAAACCAAAAAAACGCAAATAAACGCTAGAGGTTGCCAGAAATCAAAAATCAACGCGCGCGCCACTTCGTGATTAATATGATGAGCGTAAGAGGCCATGCCACCTTCTGCAACCGTGAGCTCTGGAAAATGCTGAGTTATTGTTTGTTGAATATGTGTTTTAGTCGCTTGTAAATTATTTGAGCTGATATCAGAGAGTCGAATCCCTAAGCGGGCGTCTCTTCCATTTTCCGACATAAAGGACAGTGTGGGATTTTTCTCGGCC
>JAKFUR010000122.1 GCA_021732585.1 Bacteriovoracaceae bacterium | reverse complement strand
CTCTCGTTCAGCGGCATCGGCTTCGGCCACTGGTCACGCGTTCAGGTGGCGGGCTCAAAAATCACCGAAGCGAAACTCAACAAAGAAGCCGTCACCGCCAACATCAAAGCAGGCGCGCAGCTGGCCTATAGCAAGTACAACCGCCAAGTGGGGTCTTACGCTAAAGAAACCATCGCTCTCGATGCCACGTCACTCTACCTGCGCGGCGAACGTGCCATGTACGATGCGGGCTCACGTTCGCTCGACCGTTTGATCGAAGTGGAGCTGCTCTATCTTCGTGACTTCAGCGAATGGGCGATTGCTCACTACGATGCGCTGATTCGCTTGGACGATCTGGCGCGTGCGCAGCAGGCCGACCTCAAACTCAACTCTTCAACTACCGTGGTTCATTAAGGAGCCCTTATGTCTCGTTTCATTTTTATCGTCCTTCTTCTCACAGCGTTTAGTTTCACAGCTGTAGCTCAAGCTTGCGAGCTTCCCGTGTGCGACATTCCTGCTCAGCTCACTGAGTTGCGTGCCAAGAACGGGGACCAGCGCGGGATGTACGCCATCAACTTGAAGGCCCAGTACAAAGACACCACGGACACAGCAGCACTCCTAAACTTACAAGACGCCGGTATGGCGATGAAGCAACTCTTCACCGAACTCAAAGACGAAGACTGGGTCGTGCGCGCGGCGAGCGACCTGGTGAACCACGTGGTTCTTAGTCTCGCAAAATACTCTGTGGTGAACGGCGAAACTCTCGCTGGCTACTACCGCATGCTCGACGGTCAAACCTCACGCTACGCCATGATCACCCATTGGCAGTCACAGATCACCAGCATCGAAGCCGCCTCAGAGTTGAACGAACTCGTCGTCTTCGCCGTAAGCGCCCGTGAGCACTCGACGCAAGTCGGGGACGAAGACTGGGTCGGCCGTGCGGCAACGACGATGATCACTGACATCACGATCAAGCTCACATCTCTCGACCCGGTCCACGAAGGCGTCTACGACGTTGCGATGTCAGACGCAAGCCTGGCGCTCGGCACGCTGGCCTTCGACAAGATGGCGGTTCTGGATTCGAGCTCGAGCAAGAACTTAGTGGTCGTGTTCATCAATTCAAAACTTCGCGTGACGGCTTACAGCTTCAGCAATGCCGAGATCAACGGCAACGTTGTGACGGGCCTCGTGCTCTCGAACGGTGACATCTCGAAGCGCGTCTCGTTTACTATCGACCGCACCACAGGTTCTGTGAGCGGTGTGATCGAATCGACAAAGAATGATGCCATCGAGTTCAGTGGAGCGCAGATGTTCTCAACGCGCCAAGTGTTCGCCGGAAAAACTCCACGCGTGGTGACTCAGAACGACGTGATCGGCACTCTGAAAGGCCAGCTCGCGGGCATCAGCGGTAAGCTCGCCATCAAAAGCTTCATGACGAACGTGTACTCGGCGACCTTCACTTCAGACAACGGCTCGATCGTGATGAGCTTCCAAGGGAAGTTCTTCCCGAAGACTGGCGTTTTGAGCCTGACTTCGGCCGAGAAATTAAAGTTGGTTGTGTCGTTGCGTGAGAAAGACGGCGTTGAAGCCTGGACCGGTTACTCGTTCTCAACCGTCACGGGCAAAGTGACTCCTGCGACTTTCGCTCCAAAGAAATAAGACTCTTCGGGGAGGTCTACGGACTTCCCCGCATCTTACTCCACAGCATTCCCACCCATTCGTAGTACAACACATCCATCGCCGCGAGATTATCTCCGCGCGGGTAGGGTGGTTTGTTGTGCCAGATTTTATAATCGCCCGTCAGCAGATGCCCGACCGGTGCCGCAGCAGGCTTAAGTCCGGCGCGCTCAAAAAGTTCCATCGCCCGAGGCATGTGCATGGCGCTGGTGACCAGGATAAAGCTCTCATTCTGCAGAATAGGTTTTAGATTCCCTGGGTGCTGGGCGGTGTTCGCCGAAGCCTCGTCGAGGCGCATGCGCTCGCGGGGCACGCCCAGGGCGTGGGCCATATTCGCCATCGCCTGGGCCTCCGAGAGAGTCTCCCAGCCCTTACCGGATAAGACGAGCTGGGTGTGAGGCAGCGCCTGCCAAAGCCGCACGCCTTCCACGACCCGGGGGAGCGTGAAGGCACCCAGCTGTGAGGCCAGGGGTTGCTGAGTCGCGTGGGTGTAACCGCCGCCTAGGACCACCACAAACTTGATCTCGTTATGTTTGACGGAGTTCGGCTCGAAGGCAGGGTACTGGCCTTCTTGAAAAGCGATGAGGGCTTCGGTCACAGGGTTAAGAGAGAAGGTCACGAAGAGAACGAGACCGGCGATGGCGAATCCTTGCGCCAGCGGCCGGCGTCGCAGGCGAAGAGCGACGAGCCCTAAAACAAAACACAGTCCGATGAGCGCCGTGGGCGCGAAGAGTGCGACGATGAAGTCTTTGATGAAGAGGTACATGAGGGAATCATTTCATGAACCTAGAGGCTTTGCCAGCGCGGATTACTGATCCATCTCGAGCATATAGGCGAGACCCAACCGCACGAAGGGCACGGCGTGGTAGGCGTTGTCTCGGGACACGCTCAACAGGTCGCGCGCCGTATGGATGTGGGGATTCTCTTCCTTGATCCGTGATTCGAAGGGAAACGCCGACGAAAACCCGTGGTAGGTCCAAGAGTAGTGATCCGAGCAGGCGTAGCCACAGCTGTCATAGGCAAACGGAAGCTTGAGGTACGTGCCGATGAGCTTTTCAAGGAACGTGTTCAAGCGCGGGTCCACCAGGTCTTCGATGAGGATGAGGCCCAGGTCCTGGCTGCCCTTGTAATTGGTGCCATCAAACTGCAGCACACCTTTGACCGGAATGCCTTTCGCACGGTAGTCCGCCGCGATTTCCATGTAGCCACGCAGGCCCACTTCTTCGGCGGCATAGGCCATGAAAGTCAGCGTCGACTTTGGCCGGTAGTTCTTGTCAGCGAGAATGCGGACGATCTCCGTGATCACACCGATGCCAGCAGCGTTGTCATCGGCACCGGGAGCGTGGGCCTCCGGGTCGCCAGAGTCCGTGTTGATGCTATCGCCGTGGCCCCCGATGATGATCTCGTCGGCCGACTCACCTTTGAACTTCACGATGACCGAGGGCTGGCGCCAGTCGGCGTGTTGGTAAAGTGTGACTTCCGCGTGAGGAACGTTTTTTGTGAGCGCGCGCCAGCGGTCGGCGAGTTCAACCATCGCATGCACACCGGAGTCGGTGCTGTAGTTGCGCGTCTTGAACGACGAGAACCACAGAATGAATTCTTTCAGGTTCGCTTCTTGCGCCTCAGGGAGCAAGGCGAGCACTTCGGGTTGGCGCAGGAGGGATTGCGGGATCTGATCGTTGAGATTTTTTTGCACTACTGGCGCGTGCGTTTCTCCGGCCACGAAGCCACCGCAGCGATTGCGTGTGCTGTGGAGTTTACGCGCGAAAGAACTCAGTTCTTCGTCAGACAAATCGAGCTCCACAATGGGAGACGCAGAGAGTGAAAATGCTTTGGTAGAGTACTCTGGAAGTTGGACGAGATCACTTATGTGCACGTTCACGGGTACCGCATGGACACTCGTGGAGAAGAGGTGAAGGATGGAGAGTAAAAAAATCATGGCTTTGTCTATCGCGCTTGAGAGCTTTGGTCCAGTCAGTGGGTAAGGATTACCTCTCGCCCAGAGCAATAAGTACTAGATAATAGATGAATGAAAACCCCTCACTTCTTGGCCCTGTCAGTTCTGTTCTCTCTTTCGGCACAGGCGCAAAACCTGGTCAGCAACGGAGGCTTTGAAGGGAACTTCGTCGGCTGGCAAAAGACCGGCACGGCGAGTGTTGTCCCGAACAACTACGCCAGCGGTCGGCGAGCTCTGCGCGCAGGAACCGGCAGCGCCAAGGTCACGCAGAACATCACGGTGGCGCCCCTGGCGGACTACAAGTTCAGCGCGAAGTCGAAGCTCGGTGCGATGTCGGTGTCTTCAAATATTAGCCTCGTCTTGAAAACAAAATCGGGTGGCTGGGTGGATGAGCAGCGTCTTGTCGTGAACACCACGAGCTACCAGCTTATTGAAAAAACCATCACGATGCCTGCGAACGTTGAGATCGCGCAGGTCTTGATTCAAAAAGACAGTGGCGCATCCTACATCTACAGCGACGACATCTCGCTGGTGAAACTTACCGTGACCCCGCCGGTAGTTACGCCACCACCCACTGGCGGTCCGGCGCCTGTGCCAGTTCCCGTCACCACCGAGTACTTACCGATTGGCGTCGGCGGCGGCGGAGCGATGAGCGGCGTATCGATGAGCCCGTACGCGCAGTTGTGGTTCGTGGGCACCGACATGGGGACACTCTTTCACAGCACCGATCTCGGCGCGTCGTGGAAACCGATCAATCATCTTCAAGCGACTTTCAGCTCAGAGCTCACCGCCGCGGTGGGCGTGGGCTTCTCCGCCGATGGCACGACCGTCTTCCATGCAGTCGGTGGTAAACTTCCCAAGCGCAGTCTCGACTCGGGCGTCACGTTCGCAGCGACCGCGCTGCCCCTGGCAAGCGACGAAACAATTCTTTACTGGTCGAGCGATACGCAGAACGCGAACCACGTCATGGCGGCGACAAACCTGGGCGTCTGGAACACGTTTGATAAAGGTGTGACCTGGAGCAAGTCGGCGAGCATCAGCGGCGCCGCGAAAGGGACATTCGTCGACCAAACGGAAACGGGCAAAGTCATTTACCACGCCACCGCGACGGCGATCTGGTCATCACGTGATGAAGGCCGCACTTTCACTTCGTACTTTACGCCGACGAACACGACGATCCGTCAGTTCACTGGCGGCCGCGACGCAAGCGGACTCACACTCGCCATCGGCGACAGCAACGGAGCGCAGGCCTGCAGTTGGGTCCAACCGTATCTCGCTGAGTGGGGCCAGAACTCCATCGATCAAACCGTGAACAACTGCGGCTTCGTGTGGGTCAGTAAAGACAGCGGCGCTTTCGTGCGCACCACGCAGGCCGTCGGTGACCATTTAAAGATGGCAGAAAACGATGCCGCCACGATCTACACCACCGGTGCGCGCGGCTGGATTCGTCAGTACGGCACCAAGGTGCACGTCTCGCGGGACAAGGGTGCCTCATGGACACTCAAGCTGAATCAACTTAACTGGGACGTCATCCCGTACGCCGCCTGGCCACAGGACAAGATCGAGTACTCGGCGGTGGCACTTGATGTCGGTTGGTGGGACAACGGCTACGAGAGTTTCGCCATCAACGCGCGCAACTCGAACGTCGTCGCCGGCACGGGCTACTTCTTCCTGCACGTCTCGAGAAACGGCGGCGAGAACTGGCTTGCATCGTTTACGGAATACGCCGACGCGGGTGAGCGTGCGCCGAAGAAATTCTGGAAGTCGCGCGGCCTCGAAGTCATCACTGCCTACAAGACACGCTTCCATCCAACCAATCCGAACTTGATGTACGTCGCAGCGGCGGACATCGGGGGCCTTGGCTCCGAAGATCGCGGCCAAAGTTTCCGCATCATCAAGGCCGGTTTCAACAGTCACTACGACTACGCTTTTGATTCTGACGACGACAAGGTTGTCTACACGGCGGTCGGTAACCAGCACGACTTCCCGAACGACTGGTATGGCCACGTGGCGGCCAGCAACGGCGGAATTTACCGCTCGAATGATCGCGGCCTTAACTGGGTGCGCTTGACGGGAACCACCAGTGAGCAATCACGTCAGTACCTCTCGGTGGGCTACGATACCATTCGTAACCACGTCTACGCGGGCACGCAGCAGATCGGTGTGCTGCGCTCGACGGATAACGGCGTCACCTGGGCGCAATTCAACACGGGACTGCCGGCCGGCAATAAAATCATTCCGCAGATTGAAGTCGATGCGACGACGGGTAACGTCTACGCACTTCTTACTGGAGATGCGCCGACGTTCTCAAATCAAAGCAGTACGGGCATCTACTTCTTGAACGTCGCGGGCGGCGCTACTAGTTGGCAGCTGCTGCGTGGGACCGTGAACTATCCGCCGACGGCCGATGCGGGTTACAAAGTGTGGTACTACCCAACGGCCTTCGCCCTCGATCACAAGAATCCGAACACGCTATGGCTTGTCGACTACGAAAACAATCGCAACTGGCTCATGACGGGGGTGTGGAAGTCGACGGATCGGGGGGCCACCTGGAACCGCGTGAAGCAAGTCACGCACGCCACGGGCATCGCGCTCGATCCGAAAGATGCGAACCGCGTGCACGTCGCTGGGTACTATGATCTTTCCGGCCAGTGGGGCGAGGGTGGCCAGCTCTCAAGCCCAGACGGTGGCGTGACGTGGTTTAAAAACCAGACCCCAGCTCTGCAGCGGAACGCTCGCGGCGTGACGGTGGACCCGGTGGATTCGAACCGGATCATCTACTCTTACTTCGGCGGCGGCATGCTCAGCGGCCAGAATCCGTTCCCGGCGAAATAGCGGGAAAGAGCTAAACCTATCGGGAAAACGGACGAAAAGACTCCTAATGAACGGGACTCTTTTCAGTCTATTTTTGACATTCTTTGCGGGCAGCTGGCTCTCCAACCTGGGCATTATCCGCACCACGACAACATTGTTGCAAGGTTCATCTTTAGAGCTGATTTTGGCAGTCAGCTCTTGCGCTGGGCTCGCGTTCTTCGTCTTGCTGCGCTTCCTCTCGCGCTTCCAAAAGCCCACTCTGGCGGCATGGTTGATGTTGCCTGCGTGGCTTGCTACAGAGGCACTTTCAGGATTTTTTCCCGAGGCTCCGGTGTGGTCGGCCTTAGCGGCTCTGCTCTTTGGCGAGCTCGCGAAGTGGCATGCGTACTCTCAGGTTCTGCAGCGCTTTGGGCCTTTGAGCGCCGGTCGAATTTTAGGCTGGGCCGTGCTGGCCTATGAACTCGGCACAGTCACGGCTGCTTTAACGGCGTCTCTGCCGCAGAATCATCTCTTGCTAAGGGGCCTTGAGCTCTTGGCCTTGGCCTCCTTATACTTGCCATTTATGCTCAGGAAAAATGAGGAGGCAGGCCCTTCTCATAGTGCTGTCGGAGCCGGGCAAGCACCAGGCCAGTTGATGTCCACGCTCTTGATCGTGGGCGCTGTCGCCGGTTTTCTGAAGATCTCGGCCGATACCGGTTTTAAATTTGCGCTGAGTTCCGGTCAGCACGACGTCGGTCCTTTGGTGGTCAATTTCTATTTGATGAGTGCGGGCTTCACGGTCGCTTTGGGTTTAATCCGGCGGTTCCGCTGGTTTGCTCCGCGCATGGGATGCCCACAAGCTTCATTGACTGGTCTCGCGGTTTCTCACGGTGTTTTTGCTTTGGCGCTTGTCTCAGGCAATATTTCTGCACTCATTGCGGCCACCGCTCTTCAGCGTAGCGTGGATAAAATCTTTTACCAGCCCACCATTCAACTTCTCACTTCCGGCTTTAATCCGGCGGTGCAAGAACTTTTGCGTCGTTGGCATGTGACAGCTTTCTTAGCTCTGGGATCACTGCTGGGTCTTGGTGCCTTCATGGCGCACGGACTCTTTACCGAACCTCGCGATGTGCTCGCCGGCATGAGTGCGCTGCATCTGGTGGGCACACTTTTCTGTGCGCTGATCACCGGGCGCTTGGTGATCGAAATCATCAAGGCCCTCGATCTTGAAACCCGTTTGGCCGGTGTGCTCGGTGGCTCTCGTGCCATGGCGATGCTGGCGCTCTTATCACCTCGTCATTTCTTAGTGCACGCGCTGATGTGGTCCTCACGTCGAGGTGGCATGCAGGGACTGCCGACGGAAATTCTTCAGGGACTTTCCGCCGACGCAGGCGGAGAAGTGGTGGAGTCGTTCTACTCGGCTTATCCGGAGATGGATGAGAGTCATCAGTTGGCGTTGATACGCTTAGCGGTTTTCCTCGATCGTAAGATGGATCATGCTTTTCTTCTCGGCATAGCCAGTGAAGTCATTCCCAGCAGCTTGCGGGCCCGTCGTTTAGCGGCCATTCATGTGGTGAAGATTCACGGCAAGATGTATCGCCCGCTCTTGCGTCGAGCACGCGGAAAAAAATCCCCTCTACCGCTTAAGAAAGTAGCCTAGAGACCTTTCATTTTTATTTGCACCAAAATTTCTTCCAGCGCTTTGAGAATGCCGTCTTGGTTGATCATGTCTCGTCCCAAAGAGTATTCACGGGGTGTGAGGACTTTGGAGAGATGGCGCTCGTCTTTAGCGACTTTGGTGGTCACAGAATTCGGATCGAGAATTTTTACTTTGAAAGTGAAGTCGAGTTTGAGCTGGTCGCCTTGCAAGCTTTGTTCGAGGTGAAGCGCTTCCACGTGAGCGTACTCACGCGAAGTAGGAGGAAGTAGTTTAAATTCCACTGCGCCCTTGCTGGCTTTGATACTTTTGGGTTTGAAGCGCTGGAAGGTTTCCATCAACTTCATGATCTCGGTGAAAAGTTTACGAGGGCCCACGTGCACTTGCAGATTGGATTCGAGAGCGGTGAGGCCGTAGGTTACGTAGTAGCTAGCCTTGCTATCAGTAACCGGACAATTGATCGGAAGCGTGAACTGGATCGATAACGCATTCGATTCTTGTGGAGCAATCATCGTCCCCGCAGGAAAAAGCACTTCAGCTTCCTGCTTAAAGGCTTTCTCATCTCGTGAATGCACTTTCTTGATATCAGCGTAGGAAAGGCGCACACCGGCCGTCGCAAGATTGACCGGAGAGTCGCCGAGGTTTTTTACTCGCAGCTCTCCTTTAATCACATCACCTTGCGCCCAAGACTCGCCAGTCACATCAATCTGCCACTCAAGTGGCTTTTGAAAGAACGCTCCCTTCATTTTTTGTACACGACATAGACGTAGGGACGCTCAACACGGAGAGTTTCTGATTCGTTGGCTTCGAGCTGTGAGAAAAACTGGCCCGTGATGTTGAGGATGCCGAGTTTCACGCTATCAACTTTGATGCGGATGGTGTTTTCAGCAGGAAGGTGCGTGGTCGTACCGTTGCCTTTGATTTTTCCGATGCCGCCGATGCGAACCTCGAAGTTTGTTTTGCCTTTGATGATGGCCACATCCACTTCGCTGACTTCCAGGGCACGTGAAGACGAGTTCAATTTATCCAGCGTCAGCGTGCCTGAGTAGATGCATGCGTCGATAGGATCCGTGGTGCGAGCAGCGGCACGACAGGTGAGAGCGAGCTTACTGAGATCTGTGGTATCGGCGTCTTTAACGAGTTGAGC
>JAKFUR010000152.1 GCA_021732585.1 Bacteriovoracaceae bacterium | reverse complement strand
GGCCTCAGCTATTGAACGCTCGTGCTTATATTCAGTAGGTCTAGAATTTAGGTCGGTTGGCTTCATAACACTCCTTTAAGTAGTTAAAACTCAAAAAGGACTGTTCGAATAAATGGGGTCGCTTCATCTGCTTCCGCAGCGAAGAAGCTCTGCGATAATTAAGGATTGAATGCGAGTAACCCGCGGTGATAATTTCGTTTTTCTATTCCTTCCTGCTCTTACGGTCTTGGGACTTGCTGGGACATACGTCGCAGGTAAAATTCGCATGGCTCTCAATCCAATAGTGATCACTGTTTCAGATAGTAGTAGTGCAAAGATCTCAAAACTAACCGTAACTTGTTCTGGTTCGACACAAACGAGTCTATTAAAGACAAATGGGTTGGTACAATTTGAATTCCCTGTTTGCGAGGGACAGGTATCACTAAGTAGGGACGACGTCAGCTTAGGGATTTGTACACCTCGTGAAGGTGAGTTCTCTCGATTGAAAATTGATCTCAAAGATCAAAAAATTTCTGATTCAGACTGCCACTTTAAATGAAATTGAGAATTTCCAGCAAACTTTGGTGAAATTGAGCCTCGCTAGGCATCTATGTTAATAGCCGACGTGCCCTCGAGCACGGCAATTAGTTTAAGCAAGAGTTCGATCGAAACGCTGTTTTCACCTTTGTTTGCGATCCGATTGATTCGGCTGCGGCTAGTGCCAATGAGTTTTGCGATTTCTTCGTGCTTTAGCTTGGACTCTTTGATGAGCTCGCTGGATTTGATGTAGAGCTTCGCCTTAAGGTCCATAATGTAGGCATCGACGTCGGATAGACCCAGATCCCCCGCTAGTCGTTTCGCTTCCTTACTTATCTTAATTGAGCAACTCCAGCTAAAGGGTGTGTGCTGAAAATAGCACACACGGTGATTTTCTGTAAAGTTGTCACGTAGGAGCCACGTGTCGGAAAATTTTATGGGGTTAGGAAGGAAATTTGGAGCCAGAACACTCTTATAAGAGCTGGCAGCCTCGCCTTGTAAAACATTCCAAATCCTTGGCTAATAGATACGGCCTTGCCATACTAAGCCAATGAAAAACCTACTTTTAGCTCTCGTCCTTACGACTCCTGCCATGGCGCAAACTCTAGACGTCAATGAGGTGGTCTACGTCGAAACCACCCTCGATACTGACAGTGATGGCGTCAAAGACCGCATTTATGTGTCCATCAATCGTCCGAACTCTACGGAGAAGCTCGCTTCGATTTTAGAAGTGTCACCGTACTCATTGGGCGGCACAGAAGTTCCTATGCACAACGTGGATCTGAACGAACTCCCCCAGGACACCATGCTCGACATGATGAAGTCTTGGGAGTCTTCATCTGAAATGAAGACGCAAGTTGCAGTTGAATCAGCAGCGGTTGATCTTCGCTACGCCAACATCGCTGCACACAGCATCGGCACAGGTTACTCAACAGGTTGCCCAACAGTAGGCGATGAAGCTGAAGCCCTTGCCGTGAAATCAGTCATCGACTGGCTCAATGGCCGCGCTCGTGCATTCGACCGCAACAACAAAGAAGTCAGCGCCACATCTTGGTCATCAGGAAATGTCGGCATGACGGGCATCTCATACAACGGCACATTGCCGATCATGGTGGCAGCGACTGGTGTGGAAGGCCTCAAGGCCATCGTGCCGATCGCAGCGATCAGCAACTGGTATGATTACTACCGCGCGAACGGTCTCGTGGTGAACCCAGGTGGCTACATCGGTGAAGACGCCGATATCCTCGGGTATTACATCGTTCGCAAGAACGCGTGCCGCTCAGAAATGGAAGCTCTCACTCGCACACAGGGCCGTGAGCACGGCGACTTTTCACCGTTCTGGCAGGTTCGCAATCATCTCGCCAACGCCGACAAAATCAAAGCCGCCACGTTCATCATTCACGGTCAGAGTGACTGGAACGTAAAACAGAAGCACGCCATTCAACTTTGGGAAGCCCTTGATGGAGTTGTGCCACGTCGCATGTTCCTTCACCGCGGCGGTCACGGATCTACCAACTCACATCGTGTACCAGGCAAAATCAAAGACTGGTTTGATCATTTCTTGTATGGTGTTGAGAATGGCATCACCGATGGCCCGCAAGTCGAAGTTGAATTGTTCAACGGTAGTTTGATGGTGCAAAACCAGTGGCCAAGCGAAGCCACTACACGCACACGCCTGTATTTCAACAGCGGTTCAAGCTTGCAGAGTGCTCCAGGTGTAGCGAGCGTTGAAGAGTTTGAAGACACGGGTAAGAACACTCGTCTTGAGTCGTTGCGTTCGACGTCTCGCCTCGCGTACGTAAGTGCACCTCTGACAAAAGAAACTGTGCTCTCAGGCACGGCGATGGTTCAACTCAAAATGGCGGTTATGAATCGCTCAGCGGCCAACGTAACTGTAGCGATCGTATCTGTTGATAGCTCTGGCAGAAACACCATCATCACACGCGGCTGGGCCGATCCACAAAACTACGCCGACATCACTACGGGCGAAGCACTTGTTCCAGGCAAGTTCTATACCTTGCGTTTCCCGCTCGAGCCGAAACAGGCCAAGATCGCTGCAGGAAATCGTATCGGCATCATGGTGGCATCAACCGACTACGAGTACACACTGCGTCCCGCGGCCGGTACTCGTCTGCAGTTGAGTCTGGGGAGCGAGAGCTTTATTGATTTAGATATTTAATAGATCTATCTGCTTTTTTTTGAACGTGTTCAAAAAAACTTGACCCAAGGCACGTTAGGAAGTATTCTGAACATGTTCAAAAATGGAGCATGTTCATGGCGCAGGTCGAAAAACCCACTAAGAGCGAAAGAACTAAAGAAGCCATCATTCAGCAGGCGCTCGTTCTGTTTCAGCGAGACGGTTACGACTCGGTTACCATGCGAGATCTGGCCAGTGCCTGTGATTCATCTCTTGGCGCTTTTTACTACCATTTCAAAAGCAAAGAAGAGATCGTCCTCGAGCTTTTCAAAGCATCATTAAGTGGCCATATCGAACGCACACAAACCTATCTCGCCACCCGTAAACCCACACTAGAAGCGGCGATGACTTGGATTTGCCGCGATCGCTTTGTGGAGTTTGCAGATTACCAAGCTGTTCTGCGAGTCTTGGTTCAGCGCCTTGATCCGCAAGATCCTGCGTCGCCATGGCATCAATCTTCGCAGCCTATCCGTGAGCAATCAGTAGCGCTTTTTGAAAGTGTGGTCACTCGCTGCATGCCCAATCTTGATGGGAAAACAAAGCTTCAACTGGCCCGTGCTCTATGGCTCCAGCATCTACTTATTCTAGGTGTATGGTCATTTGATCGCTCGAAGAGTGGTAAAGATGTGGAAGCCGTTTTGACGCAGTCGACACGTCTGTGGAAGAGTTTGCCAGCGCTCATGCTGGTGCCTGGCATGAAAACATTTTTTGGCCTTGTTCTGTCTCCGCTCGAACGTTTTGAGAAGGAACACCAATGAAACCCGCAAAGTGGCTCGCTCTTGTTTTGATTACATTGGGTCTCTGCGGGCTCTATCTAATGCAAGACTTTGCTCCAGTGGTGCGGCTTTTGGCCGCCAGCCTTGGAATGATCGGGGTAATCAAAATCGCCGCTCTCATCTGGCAAATCTCCGAAGGGGCAAAGTTTCAATCGAGTTTAGGTCTTTTAGCTTTTGTATTCGCCTGGCCAGGGATTTCAGTTGTCGGTTTCACGGAACGCAAAGAGGTTGATCCCACCACAGGTTCTCGTTTTCTAGAATCTTGGCTCACGTTTATTGTCGGCGTGGGTATTTTATTTGTTGTTTCATTGATCGGGCGGGGAGAGTCTACCGTTCTCAACTATGTGGCGCTGGTTTCAATCCTTTTGATCGTGCACTTGGGGTTGGTTGAAGTCATCGCTGACGGCATTCGCTTGATGGGATTTACTCCTCGTAGTCTATTTGATCGACCATACTTGTCATCATCGCTGCGTGATTTTTGGAGTATTCGCTGGAACCGCGCGTTTGTAGATATGAACAAGATATTCCTTTTGGGACCACTGAGGGACAAAATCCCTACAGCCGTTTTGACATTTTCTATTTTCGCCGTCTCGGGGATTCTCCATGAACTAGGCATTTCCTACGCCGACGGGGCTTCTTGGGGAAGTCCTCTCATTTATTTTGTTATCCAGGGCGTCGGCATGGAGATTGAGAAGCATTGGAAGCTTCCTCGCGCTCTCGTCTGGGGATGGATTCTCATTCCGGTGCCGCTGTTATTTACTGCGGCTTTTGTTAATTTGTTTTTAGGAGATCTGACCGGATTAATTTCAGAACTCATCCTCAGCTTTGGCCCGGCCGAATTCTTTAAGTACGGACTGATTGCAGGTGGCCTTTCCCACTTTCTGGTTTTGTGCGCTAGTGTACAAGTGCCAGGCAGACTGGGGTGGCGCGAAGAATTTCAAAAACTCAGTTCGTTGAATCGCAAAGTCTTCTGGACCTATGGCGGTTATGTTTTTTCAGTTATTTTGTTTATGTCTGTGGTGAGTTTTTTCTTGAGCGGTGAAGACTTTCAGACACTGGGTTTGTCGAGCTTCCTATGGGTGCTGTTTATTGCTCTATTCTGGTGGGCGCGTGTGCTCACTGACTTCTTTTACATGAATCATAGTGATTGGCCTCAAGGCCCGCTGTTTTCTGTTGGCCATGTTTGTCTGACGACGTTGTTTATCTCTATGGCCGTGTTGTATGGAGTATTGGCGTTCTTCGCTTACGTGGCGACAAAATAAAACGTTTGTGTGAATGAAAGAAGACGCAAGGTCTAATCCATTTCTTTTCTTAGTCGCAAACTCTGCCAGCTCATGTAGAGAGAAGCTGGTAGACCGACGAACAGCGTAAAATCAATCACGGACATTGCCGGCATTACGGTGAGATGCACAGCGAAGACCACAGCTAGGAGTGTGTGGGTTACTGTGAGGACTTTTTGCTGGCTACTCGAAAGCAGCAAACGTTCTCTCTCATCCATCTCAACTAAAGACTTCGGCAGCCAGTTCAGCACAATCAAAATCGCACTAAAAATAAACGCTAAAATGAGTTTGATCGTAATTGGAGAACCTACAGCATAGAGAATACCGCTCATGAGTAGGTTGAAGCCGATCACGAAAATAATTTGGTTTAAGAATGTCGGTCGTAGAGCTTTCATAGGTCCTTCTTTTCCAAGGTGAATATCTCTTCCACAGACACCTCCAGTAGGTGGGCCAGTTTTAGAGCGATGAGAACCGAAGGGCAGTACTTACCCGTTTCGATTGAATGGAGTGTTTGGCGGCTTACACCGATGGACTCGGCAATGACGTTTTTCGGGAGGGAGTGCTGAGCGAGCCGTTCGCTGAGATTGATTTTCATGCGTCAAGTTTACTTTACGTATGAGGGAGCGTCAAGCTTACTTGACGTACGGGGTCTTGCAAGTTGAAGTCAAAGTAATCTTCCATAGAAATTCAGCTTAATCCATCCATCGGGAGATTTAAAATCCGCCACAATGGTAACGCCCCCATCTGGAAAAACTTCATAGTACTCGCTTTTGGCCTTGGCGCGAATTGAAGCGATGATCTCTAAAAGCAAACGTTGTTCTGGTTTAGACATTCGATCGTAGATGAAGCGCCATGACCAGTAGCCGGGATGATCACCGCCGACCGAGTTATGGGAGCCGTTGGGATCATTGATCATGAGCCCTCGCCAATCGTAGTCTTGGGCAGAGGGATTTTTGGTCACGACAAAGAAGTGCGGCTCTCCGTTTTCATTGGCAAGCTCAATAAGCCACTGCTGTCCAGGAAGGGGTTTCACTCCGGGCATGCTTTTTTTGGAGTCAGACATGAGGAAGTAATAGATCTGAGTCAAAGGTCTGCGAAAAACCTCGCTCTGCATCTCCAGGAATTTTTCGCCATCGATCATCATGGAGTCGTCGATAAAAAATAATTCTTGAGACATCGTCTTAGTCCTTCATCATCTCTTTAGATATCTGCCAATTCAGAAATATCCTATCATTTATGCGTTACAAGTTGCCAAATATTGCTCCTATGTTTCAGCTTTTTGATCCATAATGTCTCATGCCCAATCCTAACATGCGCTCGGCCGTGACCAAGGTCCTCGTCTTTGTGAATCTCTCGAAGATTCCGGGGCCACGCGGTTATGACTATTTAGTGCGCTTCAATCGTTTTTTTAAGACTGATATCTTGGGCGCTTTCACTCAGGTTCATGTCGAGTACGGCGCCATCGCCAGTTTCCCGTGGCCTATGAACTCGGTGATTATTTATTCTCCTGAGTTCGTAAGAAAAGTTTTGCAAGAGGAAGGCAAGAAATACATCAAAGGTGAACAAATTGAAGAGCTGCGCGCGGTGGTGGGGAATGGGCTTGCCACCAACAATGATCAGAAATCTTGGCTCAAGAGCCGCTCCATCATCTCCAAAGAGTTTGGGCCTAAGGCCGTGCAAGAGTTTACTCAGGCCTTTGAGAGAATTACCTGCGAGTATTTGGCGGGCTGGGAGAAGGGGCCTAAAGAGATTGATCTCGTCGAAGAAATGAAATTTCTTGCCTTCAAGATTGGTTGCGAGACGCTGCTCAAAGCTGATCTGGGGAAAGAGGACTCACGCAAGGTGAATGAGGCAGTGGATTTTACCTCTCATGCGGTCTATGAGCGGATCTTTCAGTTCCTGCCGATTCCATACTCATGGCCTACCAGCAAAAATAAGAAATTTAATCTGCATTATAATAATCTGAACAGTCTTGTCATGAAGCTTATTAAAGACGAGCAGAGCGCGGGCAAGAAAGAAAAACCTGTCAGCGTGTTGGAAAAGCTTGTGCATGCGGTGGACGATGAAACCGGCACAGGTTTAAGTGATGATGAATTGCGTGACGAGGTGCTCACCATGCTACTGGCCGGCCATGAAACTTCGGCTCATTCACTGATTTGGATTATGGGTCTCTTGGCGCGGCACCAAGATATTCAGCAAAAACTCTTTGAGTCCTCGGATTCTGATTATTTAAAACTAGTGATCCTTGAAGGGATGCGGCTTTATCCGGCCTTTCCCGTTCTGTCGCGCAAGGCCGCTGAAGATGTGACTTTGGGGCCTTACTCCATTCCTAAAAACACCAATGTTGTGATTCCAATTTTTGTTATGCAACGTGATGGCGCTTATTGGGAAAACCCACTGGAGTTTAGGCCTGAGCGTTTCGCTGCTGCGGAACAGGAAAAATCTGGCGCGTTTCTGCCATTCTCACGAGGCACACGCAAGTGTGTGGCGGAACTTTTCGCCATGGCCGAGATCTTCATCATCGTGAAGCAGATCATCAGTAAGTATCATTTAGAATTAGTAGAAGCCGAACTGCCGGCGGCTCAGGCCTCAGTCACGCTCAAGCCAGTGGCCCCAGTGCGTGTGCGGATTTCAGAGCGCAGTCTCATAGGATTGAACAGTTTTAAGTCCACGTGATGGTTTTTGTGATAGTAGCCACCGACAGTCACGATATTCACAAATTTATAGTAGAGGTTATGATTGAGATTCAAAATCTCAATTGAACCGTCGTCATTTTCACTGTGGCATACGTAGTTGATGTGAGCATGCACACCGTAGTTCGCCAGGAGCGACGGGATGTAGAAGCACAAGAACAATGCCGGGCCCAAAAGCATAAACCAGAAAGCAAGCTTCAAAACCAAGTTCACATGGAACAACACCGTTTGAGTGGCGAGGATCTGTGTGTAGTCTTTCTCTTTGCCGTGAACTTCCTTGAGCCAACCTACCGCCACTTTGATCATGTAGCGCATGGGCGCAAACAAGAAGACAAGAAATGACATGCCTTTCGGGTTCACGGGATCATGATCGGTATCAGAGTAGCGGTGATGAAGAAAATGAATCATCACAAAATTTGAAAACCCGTACAGCACCCAAGCGCCACAGAATTCACCGATCACACGATTCAGAACTTTGTTTTTGATATTGCTGTGTGAGGTGTTGTGGATGAAAGAGGCCACCATTAAGCCAAAGATCGCACCTAGTGGAGCCATCAGGATGTGAGCTTCCATGCTCAACTTGAGGTTCCATACCAAAGTACAAAGCGCCAAGAAGACCAAGGCCTCAACCGCGTATGTTTTCAGGAGGAATGACTTATCCTTTCTGACCTTCATGTATATTTTTGCAGTGCTCATTTCCCAGTTCTACCGCACAACATTGACCCCTTGAATCAACTCCTTGAAAAGACCAATATATGGTTCTTTTGTCTACAAAAAGGTCCATTTTGTGATACAGTAGGCTATGAGCAAACTAAGCTATAAAGTCATTATGCGAGAATTTAAGTCTCGTCTTAAAAAACTCGGCATCTCCTATGCCCGCCTAGCGAAGACCCTCAATATCCCTGAATCCACCCTCAAGAAGTGGGTGAATGCTCCGGATGGCTCTTTTAATCGCATCAGCTTAATAGCTGAAGCGCTGGGCACTCCGCTCGAGGTGATCTTAAAGTCGATCAACGAGCAGAATCTTCTTACGTTCACCATGAACAAAGATCAGCAGGCGCTCTTCTCCAAGAACCGCACGGCCTTTGATGTATACTGGCTGTTAGTGTATGAGCGTAAAACTCTCGACGAAGTGATGAGCACACTTAAAATAAGTGGGGCAGATCTCAAGAGCATTCTTTTCAAGCTCGATAGGGTGAATCTGTTGATTGTGGGAGCGATGGATAAGGTGAAAATCCCACGCATGATTCCTATTCGCTGGGTTTTTCAAGGACCCTTCATGGAAAGCCTAAAAAAGGAATGGATAGAAGGGATTGTGAAGTCCACGGTGAACCTGCAGTTTTTCCAACTCACTGCGGCCTCGAGGGAAGAGCTCTATAAGGAATTGAACATGCTAGAAGAGAAGTTTGCTCGTCGAACCATCATGGAGCTGAGCGGAGACTCTAAAAAACTAACCCAGATTCGTTATCTCTCGGCTTCAGCGCCAGGAAGCTTTGTAAGAAATGAGACTTAACTACAAACTCAAAATCTCTGACGTGGTCTTCGCGGTCGTCTTGTTCGCGCTCGCTGTCTTTCGTTTGCCGACAATGCTGGCGAACTTTGCCATGGAGGGAAAAACTATTCCCGCCGTCAGTCGTCAAGTCATCGGGAGCGGGGAGAGCGTGAGTTATCCCCCTGAGGGTGGTGCGGTGGCGATTTACTGGGCGACTTGGTGTGCACCCTGCAAACTGGAAATGATCCGCTTGAAGAAATCGGTCGAGGCGGGAGACATTCCCCGTGATCGAGTGTTTGCCATATCTCTAAGTGAGGATGCTGCTACCATCAATGGCTTTTTAGCAAAGAACGACTATCCATTTACATTCCTCATGCCCTCGCCTCAAGACGAGGCTTTTCAAATTGCAGCTACGCCCACACTCGTTCTGCTGAAGGACAAACAGGTCGTTTCCGTCGGGACAGGCCCTTCCTTCTGGGGAATCTGGCGAGCCGAAGGGCTTTTCTAAGTAAAAATTACATGGGGCTTTTCCCTCTCTGGGGAGGGTGTGTCTGAAATGCTA
>JAKFUR010000088.1 GCA_021732585.1 Bacteriovoracaceae bacterium | reverse complement strand
AATACACCGCTAGTTAAAAAATCATAAGAGAAAATTTTATTCATGAAGCGAAGTTCGCTTTACGAACTCATGTCGGATGACGATACTGCGTTTCCGTTTGTCATCCGCATTTGAACTGACTGAGGAAAAGCCCAAGCATGGAATCAATCCAACTTCTCAACACCGCCATCATCAAGAGCAAAGAGAAAAAAATCTCTCACTCTTATGAAGAACGTCTGATGAAGCTTTGCCACTCACCGGTTATTGAACATCTCAACCGCTCAATCGCACAGCTAGCTGACTCGCAGGGAATCTCGCGTGATCAAGCAGCGCTCTCTGTGATTGAAGCGATCCGTGAGTTGGATTCAATTTGGTCTGATTACGTTGTGATGGAAGGAATTGATCGCCTCAAAGGCATCCTTCGTTCTACCAACGCTCAATAATTAAGAATTTACGACGAAGCCCCACTCAATAGTGGCTTGTCCATTAACGAGTAGACCCGTTGGTGGGTTAGGAAATGGGCCAGCTTGATTGAATGATTCAATGGCGGCGTCATCTAGTTCACGCACACCACTTGAACTCTTCACCTTCACGCCCACGATTTCACCCTGAGCATTCAAAGTAATTGAGAGAGCAGTGGTGTATTGGTCAGCACTCGCAATGGTGCGGCCGGATTTGTGGATCGCATCTGCCTTCTCGCGCAACGTACGGCCCCAGAATTGCTCAAGCTTGCCACGAATACGGGCAAAGAAGCCGTAGTACTTATACTCAACCGTATTGAGTTGAGTGAAATCACCAAGTGCTACATGCTCGATATAATCGTTGGTGCTTGAAAGACCCTGTGATTTCTCATCGCCTTTCTCAATGCCTTTTTTTGCAAATGAAGCCGGCTTGCGATCAATCTGAGGTGCGCCCATGGCTTCCATGCCGATATCACTCAGCTTCAAATCTTTGATGGCTCTTTTCGGAGCTGCAGCTTTCGTATGGGGACGAGGTACGGATTCAACAGTTGAACTGCCTTTGGCGGCTTTGTTGAAAGTATCTACTTTACGGGCCACCGTCTGGCGTTCGTACGTCATATCTTTCTCACCTAAAAACGCTTGGTCCTTAGGTTTCTCATTACGACCAGTATCGTCGTTTTGCACAATTTGATTTTTGGCTTTGTAATCGTTCCACTCTTGATCAGTCATGGGCATGACTGTTACTTGCGGTTGCTCTTCCACCGTCGGACGGGTGGCCAAGGACATCGCAGTGCGCTGAATCTCAGTCCAAAATGTGACTGTATGGGCTGCCATCACAAAGGCTAGCAGGGCAAGTAAGCGGCGGTCAAAAGTTAAAGTCATAGGGAGTCCTTCCTTGAAGCTCTCCCTGACTTTTCGGCTGAATGCTCACGAACTTTTAACCGGCATGACCCGGCAAAACTGACCTACTGATTTCGGAAATAGTCGCCGTCTTCCAGGGCCTCTGGCTTGGCGATTTCTCCGTCTACCGCCGGAACCTGCTCTTGAGAATTTGGGCCGGAAAGTGGATCCATTCCCTCAGCGAAACTCTCCATAAAGCCATTCGTTTCACCTGGCGCCAAAGGACGGCCTGTCTCTTTGTTGACCAAAATGTTTACGATGCCTTCAGGCTGGACAAATTCTGGAGCTCCAAACTTTGCAGCAGCTGCTTGCATGTATTCAATCCAAATAGGCAAAGCGGTTTTACCACCCGTCTCTCCGTATCCCAGAGGTTGGTTGTTATCAAATCCCACCCACGCACCTGCGACCATCGTGCTGGAATAGCCTACGAAGAGCGCGTCCACATAGTTATTTGTGGTACCTGTTTTGCCGGCGATATTTTCAGAAACAGCTCTCGCTGCAGTGGCGGTGCCCGACTGGACGACACCCTGAAGAACGCGAGTCATAATGTGAGCCAAGCGAGGGTCATAAACTTGCGTGTCACTCAACTGCATCTTCCAGCGATTTTCCTGAAGAGGATTCGGTTCAGGGAGCGGTTCATCAGCTGCAGGCGTGGTGGGTTCGCTCGCCGTGACAGAATCACCCTTAAGTTCACCACTGATGTCGTACTTATTACCCTTACGATCTTTTACAGACACGATGGTGTGCAGATTCACCTTACGCCCGCCATTGGCAAAAATCGCATAGCCTTTTACGAGTTCCGTAAGACTAATGCCGAACGATCCAAGACTGATACTCATGTCTCTCGGGAGCTTACAGTTAAGTCCAAGTCTTTCGACAAATGACGTGACCTTATTCACACCGAGGCCTTGCAAAATTCTCACGGTCGGAATGTTACGACTCACTTCAAGCGCTTTGCGGAAAGTCATCGGGCCCATAAACTCGCCGTCGTAGTTCCGTGGCTTCCAGCTCAAGCTGTCGTCAACTCCACCCAACGCTTGCGGTGTATCGAGAAGAATGGTGCTGGGGTGATAGCCCTCTTCTAATGCCGCTGCATAGATGAAGGGCTTGAAAGCAGAGCCCGGTTGCCGAGCGGCTTGCACGGCACGGTTAAACTGACTTTTTGCAAAGTCTACGCCACCCACCATTGTCACGACATTGCCGTTGCGAGGGTCAAGTGCCACAAACGCACCTTCTGCATCTGGCTTTTGATCGAGTTCAGCGGACACCATCTTTTGTGCCTGAAGTTCTTTCACCAAGCCAACATCGAGGCGTTTCTTTTTGAAGTCTACTGCAAGCAATGGCCAAATATTTTGATTATCACCTGTGATGCGTACTTGGATTTGATCACCCGCTTTCAAAATCGTTGAAGGCTTTGTGACAGGCGGAAACCATTTAGGCTCTTCATCAAGCTTGCGGGCATGCGCCCAACTAAATCCAGACTCGGGGATAACTAAGCGGACCCCGCCAACTGAGGCATAGATGGCCTTATGAGGATCATCAACTCTTAAGACGATCGCTGGATAGATTTTATCTTTCTTGAGCAACGGCACGAGGCGATCATCCGCGCGATTGCCGACGACGACGTCTTTCTTGAAACGAATATTCAAACTTTCTTCAGCACCCTTAAATTCTTCGAGGAGTTTCTCCCACTCATCTTCTACAGAAAAGAATTCAAACTTGTTTGACCCGTCCGTTACAAAGAAGAAATAGGATGAAGAGTCGCGATAAATTTTTTGACGTTGTTTCTCAAGCTCGGCGAGCACGAGGCTTTCCTCGGCGAGAGTTCCCTGGGCACCTTTGTAGCCTTGTCTTTTATCTAATTCTTTTACATGACGATTAACAGCTGCTTCTGCTTTTTCCTGTAAAGACCAATCCAGAGTCGTGACGACTTGAAAACCCTCGGTAAGAAACTCTTCCTCACCTACTTTCTGCATGACCTGCTGACGAACCCAATCCGTGAAATGTCCGCCCTTCATCGCAGTGGATGAGCGTAACCGCATTTTAATGTCTTCTTTCTTAGCGGCTTCGTACTCTTCTTCAGTAATTTTACCCGTCTCGTACATCCGTCTTAAGACGTAAAGCTGGCGGCGCTTCGCAAAGGTCGGATTCACATAAGGAGAATAGCGTCCAGGGGCCACGAGGAGGCCGGCAACGAGTGCGCTTTCAGCGGCCGTGGCGTCTTTGAGTTCTTTATCGAAATAGCCGCTCATGGCAGCTTTCACGCCGTAGTAACCGCCGCCAAGATAGACTTGGTTCAAATAGAGAAAGAGAATGTCTTCTTTAGAAAATTTCTCTTCAATCTTCTGAGCAAGGAGCAGGTCTTTTACTTTACGCGAAAGGGTGCGCTCTTTTGAGAGCAAGAGAGACTTTGCAACCTGTTGAGTGATGGTTGAACCACCCTGCACTAAGCGGCCTTCTTTCAAATTGACCAAAAAAGCACGAGCGATACCGAAGTAATCAACACCTTTGTGATTCCAAAAATTATCATCTTCAGCTGCTAGGAATGCATCAACTACGCGAGTGGGAATTTCTTTAAAAGGAACAACCTCGCGAGTCTCTTTTCCAATATCAAGGAGAACTGTTCCGTCGCGAGCGAGAATACGAGAATTCATAGGAGGGCGATAATCAGCAAGTGAATTGATCTGTGGCAAATCAGAGGCAATCCAACTCATCATGCCGAATAAAAGAGCAATACCCAGGAAGCCTAGGGCCATGAGAACCAACAATGCTTTCACTAAACGCTTCACGCGTGCCTTTGGTTAAAAGAAAGATGATTTATTATAGGAGGATTTAGCGGAGGCGAAGACCTATTCTTCCCAATTTTCTTCTTTCAAATCATCAGTGAGTACTTTGATCTTTTTCTCAGCTTGATCCAGCGATTGCCGACAAATTCGGTACAACTTTACGCCGTTTTCAAAAGACTTCAGACTCTCATCCAAACTCAATTGTCCTTTCTCGAGTTCTTGAACGATTCTCTCAAGATTCTGGAGGGCCTCTTCAAGGGCCGGTGTGGATTCTTCAGCAGGTTTTTTCGCCATCATGGCCCCCAGTGTCGGAGAATTGACGTATAAGTTTTCCCTGATGTTGCCACGTATGCGGTGGATACTCAAGATTCCAAGCGTTTATGCACTACACCCAGGAGGCAAAAAAGTGCAGGGGGTGTTGGTGGAACCACACCCTGACGTACAATTTTGCCTAGAGGCTAGGATGGTCTCGCGAAACACGGTCATGGAGGACCATGAGTAATATCTGGGTTCCACTTTCTGGACAAATTGCCCAACAACGTAAAGTTGAAACGATCGCCAATAATGTGGCGAACGCCAACACGCCTGGGTTTAAGAAAGACCAACTCGTTTTCAAAGAGCATCTCACTGTTCTTACTAAGGGTAGTGATGACATTCATATTCCACGCAAAGAATTTTCTCCCGATGATTTCTACCATACACAAGGTGGAGAAAATGCTCACGTGGCCATCGCTGGTTCTTACACGAATCATGATCAAGGCCAACTCGTTCCGACGAGTAATCCACTTGATGTAGCACTGAACGGTCCGGGATTTATTGAAGTACTCACGCCACAAGGTGTGCGCTACACGCGCGCAGGAGCCTTTTCACTCTCTCAGAACGGTGAATTAGTGACCTCTCATGGTTTCAAAGTCCTTACTCCAGTAGAAATGACATCTGAAGAATTACGTGGGCCTGCAGCTTTAAGCGCACCCGCTCCAGAAGAACGTGTTCTGCGTTTGCCTCACAACCAAAAAGTCAGCATCAACCTCCAGGGTGAAGTGATGACTCGGGCCGGAGCGATTGGACGCATCTCTATTGTCGAATTCTCTGACGTTCAGGCCTTGAAAAAAGAAGGCAACGCCCTCTTTATCAATCCAGACGAGTCAAACGCTCGTCGAGTTGATATCCGCACAACGGCGAATCAAGGTTTCATCGAAGGCTCGAACGTGAATGCCGTTGAAGAGATGTCTGAGCTGATCAAAGCTCACCGTCATTTCGAATCAATACAAAAAGCAATCAACGCCTACGACAGCATTACTGGTAAAGCAGCTAACGACTTAGCGAAATTCTGAGGGGGATGACATGATCCGTGCACTTCATACCGCGGCGACTGGGATGGCTTCACAGGAAGCCAACGTCAACACAATCTCCAACAACTTGGCCAACGTGAACACAACAGGCTTTAAGAAGGCCCGTACAGAGTTCGACGATCTTCTTTATGAAACAGTTCAAGAAGCAGGGGCCCGCTCTTCTGCTGATAGTGAATTCAACGTCGGTATTCAAGTGGGTTCTGGCTCGAAAGTCTCGGCCACTCGTAAACAGCACACTCAAGGTTCACCGCAAATGACCAACAACCCTTATGACCTCATGGTCAATGGCGAGGGCTTCTTTGGTGTCGTCGGCAACAACGGGGAATTGAAATTCACTCGTGATGGCAGCTTCAACGTCGATGCGCAAGGCAACTTGGTGACTCGCGGTGGTCAAAAAGTATTTCCCGGTATCACTGTTCCCCCAAATATTATGAGCATCAATATTTCAGAGGCCGGTGTAGTAGAAGCCTTCTTGCGTAACTCGCCAGAACCTATCAATCTCGGACAAATTCCAGTGTTCACCTTTGTAAACCCAACAGGCATGCGTTCTGAGGGCGGAAACATGCTCGCAGCTACGAATGCGAGCGGCCAACCGATACAAAGTGTTCCCGGTGTAGATAACGCCGGCATCGTCATGCAAGGTGCGATTGAGTCTTCCAACGTCAACGTCATGAATGAAATGACTGACTTGATCAAGGCCCAACGTGCTTATGAGATGAATTCAAAAGTTATGGGTATTGCCGACCAAATGCTCCAAACAGTGAACAACGTACGTTAAGGATAAGCCGCTAACATGAGAATCATTTTTGCTTTTGCCGCATTGTTTGGATTTGTTGAAGCCTGGGCCTGTGAGCTTACGATTCCATCGCGTATTCTTGTGACCACTTCATCAAACGGTTCATGGCCCTTTGAAAATAAGGAATGCACTTCACAGCAGTTTGATACTGTTCATGAAGTTTTGCGCGACCAAGATGGCTCAATCCCTCTTGCGCGTTTACAGGCCGCTATTGGGCATGACATTCGGCTTCGTTCATCTGAGAGCCAAATTCGCATTGAAAATATCGCTTATCTCATTCGTAAGAGTTTCACTGACGTCGGTGATGCTGGCATGGTCATTGGAAATCCCTTTCAAGGTCATTTGATAGGAATTCCTAAGGACAGTGAATTTGTTTTTCACTGCCATCCTTGTCAATTCAACGGTGAAGAAGTCATGAGGCTGCATGTTCGTAGTTTTCAAGGCGGTGAAACGGATTACAGTTTTCAGGCGAAATTCAGTCGCTATGTTCACGCTTACAAAACTCGTCGTAATCTGAATGCTTTTACGGCGGATCTCAAGCCAGAAATGTTTGAGCGAGCACGGGTTCCTGCAGCTGCTTTAGGACAGTACCTCACAGATCTCAGTAAGCTGCCATTTTATAAAACTAACAAAACTCTTCGCGTGGGTGATGTTGTACGAATCTCGGATCTCGTGCCACAAACTCTTGTTAAGGCCGGCGATCGTGTAGAGTTGATTTTTGAGAATTCTCATGTGCGAGTTAAGTCACAGGCACTTTCACGTCAAAATGGCGGTGTAGGTGACAGTATTGAAGTCTGGAACCAGGGCAATGGGAAAAAATACCGTGGCACAATTGTGGATCACAATCGCGTGCAGGTGAATCTATGAAACCAACAGCCATTTTCCTTTGTTTGCTTCTCACAAGCTGCGCGTCGTATGTGAACAGCATGCATCGCCAGATTGACCGTGAGGAAGGTCGCGCTGCTGACACCAAAAACTCACTTAATGATCCTTACTCGGCTTACCGCGAGCAAGGGTTCAAGCGTGAAGGCGCAGATCGCCGTCCAATACAAAATCCAAATTCATTGAGCCAACTCAATCCGACAAATAACAACGAAGTTAATCCACCTGTGAAGCGTGACTATCGGGGACGCACCAGTGCAAAGGATTTTGTCGATGATGGTGGAAGTGGCAGCTTGTGGGTGAACGCCCCAGGAGGCTCTCTCTTCACTACTGATACCACGAAGAACGTGGGTGACATCGTTATCATTAACGTACAGGACAATCTTCGTGGACAAATCTCTAGCGAATTGAAGCGTGCTTTCCCAGAAGCAGCCCCTAAAAAGAAAGACCCCGCAGCTCAAGCCGCTGACCCAAAAGCCGCAACCGCTCCAGCAGCCCCCCCTGCGGCAGACAAGGGCGACGAACTCGAGACCAAGGTCTACGACAAAATCTCCGGCGTTGTAGCCGAGGAGATTAACCGCGACTACTTCCTGCTTCGTGGGAAGAAGGAAGTCGTGTTCCGTAAGGAAAAAAGGTTCATCGAAGTCCAGGCGCTTGTGGCGCGTAAGGAAATTTCAGACAATGATTCCATCAACTCGGATCGCCTCGTCGAATCCCGAGTGATTATTTTGAGGTGATCAATGATTAAGTCCCTGCTGTTTGTTTGTACCCTCCTCCCTTTCGCCGCTTTTGCTAACGCAAGTCGGATTAAGGATTTAGTCACTGTCAAAGGTGTGCGTGACAATCCGATCATTGGCTATGGCCTAGTGATTGGTTTGAACGGTACCGGTGACGGCGGAGGTGAAATCACCAATACCTCACTCAAGAAAATGTTTCAGACACTCGGTTTGAATACGCAAAAAGAAATTACCTCAAAGAACGTCGCCGCCGTAATCGTGACGTCTAGCCTTCCCGCTTTTGGTCGTCTCGGTCAAAAAATGGATGTCACTGTTTCATCTATCGGTGATGCTTCCTCTCTCGCTGGCGGTACTCTTCTCGTCACTCCGCTTAAAGGTGGCGATGGAAATATCTACGCTGTGGCTTCAGGTGGAATCTCTGTAGGTGGGATGAAGAAAGGCGCCAAGATGGCAACAACCGGCCGTGTTCCAGGCGGCGCTGTGGTAGAGCGTGAACTTGAGCTCTCCTTCAATGATAAAAAGTCTCTACGTCTTGCTTTGAATTCACCAGATTTCACGACAGCTGCACGTATCGAAAAAGTTTTGAATCAAGAGCTCGGCGGGAAATACGCCACGGCCGCTGATGCCACCACGATCGACCTCATCATCCCTACTCAGTATGAGAAGAAGGTTGTTGAATTGATCGCCCAAGTCGAGAACTTCCGTGTGATCGCGGATCTGGCAGCAAGAATCGTCATTAACGAGCGGACCGGCACTTTGGTGGCCGGCGGAGACATTACCCTACGCAAAGTGGCCTTAAGCCACGGCGACCTGGTTCTCGAGGTTAAAGGCGGAGACAATCAGTCAGGTAAGGGCCAGGCGGTCCACTTGATTGAGCGGACTACTACAATTAATGACTTAGTGAAGGCTTTGAACGCGATCGGAACTACACCAGAGGATTTGATCTCCATTTTCCAGGCCCTGAAGCAAAACGGCGCCCTGGTAGCGGAAATTGAGCTGATCTGACCGGTCAATTTTTACACTGTTTGCGGGGTACTGGCGCCTGACCATGCCCCTATGTTACACTTATTTTAGGGATTCATGATGAGTCCCGTCACAACAACCAGGATGGTATTCGTGACGATAAATCCAGCCCAATTAAATAAAGGTATGAAGCCGGTTTCCCGCGAGGAAATGCTTAAGCCTTACGTTGATGTGGCGGAAGGTATGGAAACTCAGTTTTCAAACCACATGATTGAGCAAATGCGTAAGAGCATTCCTCGCGAGAAAGAATTAAGTTCGGCAGAGTCGTATTACGAGTCACTTATGGATCACGAATATGCTAAATCTATGGCACAATCAGATAGTGGTCTGGGTTTGAAGAAAGTGATTTTGGATCAGATCGTGCCGGCCCACTTAAAGCAACAGCCTACCCCGCACGTTGTGCGGAATGCATATCAGGCAAACGTCAAAGGAGTTGACGAATGAGCAACAGCATCGACACCCGCTCGCCGTTTTTCCCTAAGGGTCGCAACCCTGTGGATAAAACGCAGACCGGCCAAGTAGGCGGACCTGAACGCAATTCACCAGATCGCGCTGGCGAACTCATGAACAAGACATCGCAAGATGCCAAAGTCAGCATTCCTGAAGGTGTGCGTGATTTCTCTCGCATCAAAAAAGTAGCAGGCGCTGCCCCTGAGGTTGATAACTCAGAAAAAATCGCACGCTTAAAAGCACAGATTCAAGCTGGCACATACGAAATGGATTACGACGGAATTGCAGACAAGATGCTGCAGTCTGAGTTTTAGAAAAGAATTTTGCGAAGGAAGAGTCCATGAAGGACATGAGCCTACGTTTTCATCACCAAGCCGCAGTCGAGATCTGGGAGCAGTTCTGCCGCTCTCATCATGATCTCTATGAGCTGACTTGTGACG
>JAKFUR010000115.1 GCA_021732585.1 Bacteriovoracaceae bacterium | reverse complement strand
TGGCCGCACGGTTCGACATGTTCTTGAAGAGCTTCATCTTCACTTCTTCTGGGGCCGTTTTCAAGGCCATGGTGAGCTTCTGGTTGTCTACAGACTTCAAGAGTTCTTGGATACCTTTGTCGTCGACGTAGATGATGTCTTCGAAGACGAACATCAACTTGCGAATCTCTTCGGCAAGCTCTGGGTCTTTCTCTTCTACGCGCGCCATGATGCTCTTCTCGGTGTTCTTGTCCATCATGTTCAACATGTCGGCGATCGGGTCTACGCCGCCCAACTGTTGTGTATCGATGGAGCCGAGAGTTGAGAGTTCGGTTTTGAGAACGTCGTCCAATTGGGCGATGAGCTCTGGTGACACGAAGTCCAGGTTCGCCACACGCAAGACCACTTCGGCCTGGAGGCCTTCCGGAAGTTTACGGAGCACGTCCACTTTCTTCTCGACAGGCAAATGCGCCACGATGAGAGCGATGGTCTGTGGGTGTTCGTTGATTAGGAAGTTAGCGAGAGTACGTGTATCCACCAACTCAAGTGATTCAAGGGTGTTGGTGTTACCCACATCAACGACTTGACCCAACAATTGTTTGGCACGGTCTTCACCGAGAGTAGAAAGAATAAAATCACGGCCTTTGTTCTCTGAGAACAAGAGCTCGGCGTCTTCGTTGATGGCGCTGTAGAACTCTTCCAGCACACGCTTCACCATCCAGATCGGTGACTTCGAGATCGCCGACATGGAATTGATCATGCGCTTAACGTCGTTGTCCTTCATGTGTTTGAAGATCAACTTCGTGGCCGTTGGGCCTAGAGCTGAAAGCAGAATAGCGGCCTTTTCTTGGCCGCTGAGGAGTTGGTACTCGACATCTGGATCGAGCGTCTTACCTGGTTCTTGAGTCTGCGCCATCGCTTATTCCTCTGCTGCCTCCCTAGGCGATTTCTTTCTGACCTTCGGCTGAGTGGATCATCTCATGGACGACCTGCGCAGCTTTAGACGGATTCTGTTCGACTAAGGTGATAATTTTTTCTCGAAGCATGTTGCCTTCGATTTTTTCTGGATTCAATTTGTCTTCAATGGAAGGAAGTACGTCCTCCAAACCTGGCAAGCGTTGGTTGGCCTGGATTTTTTCAAGCTCTTCCAAGGTTCGTGGCAAGAAGTCTTCGATCGATTCAACAGTGTTCTCCGTGAGCCACTGGATGAAGGGACGAACCACCATGAAGAAAAACAAGGTAATCAGAGCACCGATCATGAGGTACTTGGTGACGTTCTTGAGGATTTCGCGGTTTTCACGAGCGCGCATGATGGCTTCGATCTCGGCCAAGTCTTCAGTGGCGAACTCCATGTTCTTAATCACAAGCTTGTCACCACGAGCAACACTCACACCGATCGCACTCTGAACGATCTGTTGGAAGTTCGCGAGTTCAGCTTCAGACCAAGCTTGATATTTAGTGACTGGGATACCCTCGTCATCCACCATCGGTGCGCCCGACTTGTCTTTTACCGTTACGCGCTTGCCATCGACCATGACGGCCACACTGATAGATTGCACGTCAGCTGATGGTTTAGAACTTTTTGTTACGGTGGTTGGAACGTTGTAGTTACGAGTCACAAGGCTCTTATCAACATCGTTACGAGTCTCTGGAATACCCGGCTGCGGTTGTTCGCCTGGAAGATTTGAACGTGCGCCTGGAATACCTTGTGGTGATGGACGAGTGCCGACGAGCTTCTGCTCGTTCTTCACTTCTGATACAACTGCTGTGTTTTCTTGGTCGTATTGAGTTTGTGTTGAAACAGATTCCGTGAAATCCATTTTCACTGTTACTTTCGCGATGACTTTACCGTGACCAACAACACGACCCAGGATGTCTTCGATGCGTTTTTCGTAAGCGTCGTTCTGCTTAGCTTCAAGAGCGATACGGCTAGCGGTTTGCGTGCTCATGCTATCGCCGTCGTTTTCAGAGAGCTTCTTACCGCGGCTGTCGATGACCACAACCATGTGAGCGCGCATGCCGTCGATAGATGACGATACCAAACTCTGAAGGCCCCTAACTTCGTCAGAAGTCATGGTTACACCACGATCCACATCAAGAACAACCGAAGCCGAAGGTGGCTTGCGTTCAGTGACGAACGGACTTGAATCAGGAATCGACAAGTGAACACGAGCGCGAGCGACGCCACGCAAGTGCATGATGGTTTTAACCAACTCACCTTCGAGGGCGCGTTGTTTGTTAATTTTTTGTACGAATGAAGTGGTACCGAAACTTTGTTTGTCGAAAATTTCGTAACCAACGGTACCCGTGAAATCGACACCCTTCTTCGCGATTTCTAAGCGCCAGATTTCAACTTGTTCTTCTGGAACCAAGATTGATTTGCCGTCGTCTTTGACTTGGTAATCGATTTTACCTTCTTCCAAGAGACGAGCGATGACCGCTGAGTCTTCTTTAGAAAGATCGGTGTAGAGGACTTTGTATTGGCCTTTGCTGGCCCACATGACCACACCGGTAAGTGAACCCACGATAAGCGCCGCAACCGCCACAAGGCCGATTTTGCGAGTGGTATCCAACGTACGGAAGAACTCGTAAAAGTTCCCAACCATGCTGCTTAAAAAACCGTTCAAGGGGACCCTCCTGGTCTCACTTAACCAAAACTAACAAGCTAGTAGGCCATCCTGGCCAACTAGATTTGCATTCTCATAATCTCTTTGTAGGCATCAATCACTTTCGAGCGAACTTGGTTCATCGCCTTGAAAGAAATCTCTGCCTTCTCAACCGCTAACAATGTTTCATGCAGATCTTTGCTTTCGCCGCTTGCAAGCTTTTGCATCGCTACGTCCGCATCGTTCTGCATTGCATTTACCTTGCCAATGGAGTCCTGGAGAAAATCTCCAAAAGTCTTGGTATCAGAACTCTTTTCGACCCCTGGCATCTCCAGGTGGTTGAACTGGTCCTGAATATTATTCCCAACCTTCGACGACCAACCGCCGGCATCTGCGCGGCCCAAAGTTGCATCAAGTTGCGAAAGGTTCTTAATCATTCGTTAGTTCCTTAGTTTCTACCAATCTCAAGCGTCTTCATCGCCATCGATTTGGTGGTGTTCACAGCAGAGATATTGGCTTCATAAGCTCGCTGCGCTTCGATCATGTTCGCCATTTCTTCCATGACGTTGATGTCGGGATAGGCCACGTATCCGTCTTTGTTAGCGTCGGGATGCGCCGGCTCGTATTTCAAAATGGGGGGCTTGTCGCTGTTGACGACTTCGACGACGTGAACAGTCTGCGCTTTCTCGTCCAACTCACCCTCGAGGATCTCCGCAAACGAGTCACGGGCCGGCTCAGAGCCGAACACCACTTCTTTTTTGCGATAAGGACCGCCCTCGGCAGTCCGGGTGGTCTGCGCGTTGGCGATGTTGGATGAAACGCTTTCCATGCGCTTGCGTTGGGCCGCAAGGCCAGAGGCGCTAATCCGAAGGCTGGTGAGCAAATCCATGCGTCAGTCCTTACTTCTCGTTATTGATCACGTACTTCATCAAGCCCAGCTTCTTGTTGATCAGCTGAACGGTGGTGTCGTACATGATTTTGTTTTCTGCCATGCGGGCCATCTCGGCCTCCACATCAACGGTGTTTCCACTTTCAGAAATCACACCGTTGGGATCTTCATAAACTTCTGGTTCTAGATTATTGAAGCCGCCGCCGCCTACGTTGAAGTGTTGCTCGTCAGTGGCACCCATCTTCAAAGTTCCATCTACATCAGTCGCACGAGCGAGTGCTTCTTCGAAGTCGAGTTTCATCGACTTGTAGCCAGGCGTCTGTGCGTTGGCGATGTTAGAGCCCGTAATCTCCTGACGCATCTCACGAAATTTCAGTGAGGTGGTCAGGGCACGGAAGGTTTTGTCGTCGACGTTCATTTCTTGTGTCCTAGCGCAAGTTCACAAAGTACTGAGAACCTTCAGAGCGGTATTCGTTGATCTTGTTGCGAAGAGTACGAATGCTCACACCGAGAATCTTAGCGGCTTGAGTGCGGTTTTCAGACGTGAACACCAAAGCTTTCTTGATGAGCAATTTCTCTGCGTCTTTCAAAGACATGAGCTTTACGCCGTCTTCGTCAGTCTCGAGAGTGAAGCCTTCAGCACGTTTGCCTTCAGTCTGGAAGCAAGCAGCGTTGACAACGCCTTCAGCGACAGTGGCAGCGTTACGGACAGTTTGGCGGAGTTCTGTGAGGTTGCCGTTCCAAGCTTGATCGTTCAAGCGGGCACAAGCATCAGCGGCGAGACCGAGTGATTGAGAACCAGTTTCCTGGCACCATTCCTGGATGAAGAGATCAGCGAGCAATTCCACGTCTGTTCCTCTTTCACGCAACGGCATCAAATGAATCTGAGCGCCACCGAAGTAAGTTAACAAAGCACGAGAGAATTTACCGGCGCCAACCAACTTAGAAAGATTCTTTGTGGTGGTCGCGAGGACGCGGACATCGAGTTCGTAATCAGGCAGTTCTTGAAGGATAGTATACAGGCGTTTCTGGAAATTATCATCCAGTGCATCAATGTGGGCAAAGATGACCGTTCCGCCATTCGCCACTTCGAGAACACCGCGCTGGAAGCGGCCATCAGCTTCACGGAAGCCAAGGACACGACGTTCAACTTCAGCGATATCAGCGCTGCAGTCGACGATTTCCAAAGATGCGCTCTTACGAACAGAGTGCGTATGGATGTAGTTACCCAAGGAGCGTTTTCCGCAACCAGGCTCTCCGCTGATGAGCACTGGCGTCTTCGTTACGGCCACGTTACGTGCCGTCTCGAGAGACTTCTTGAATTTAGGGTGATTACCTGTGAGTTCTTGCGCTGACTTTAACATTAGACCTCCTGTCCGTTGTTAAAATGTTTACTACAACCGTTTTTCTTTCAATTCGAGGGCCGAGAGCTCCGTCCTGGCCATCTCTCTCATATAAACGGGCACTTCTTTTTTCTCTATCAGTTGGCGAAGGGTTGCTTTCCCTTCATCCAGTTTACCATTTCTCAGCTGTGACAGACCTAACAAATACTCAATCCGCGAGCTGTAAGGAGATTTTTGAAAATGTCCTTCGAAGTTGCGAACCAGTCCTTCTATTTCATTCCAGTTTGGTGTGCTATCCCCTACCAAGCTTTCGATCAGCAGGTAGTTTACTCGTTCAGCTACATTCAAGATCGATGCCGACTTTGATCGTTGGATATCCGAGGCCAAGGCTTTCACGACAGTTTTAAAGCGTTCGAGGTCTTTCAGGTTATAGAGACTCTCCACGTAACCCATCAAAAGCTCAGACATTTGTCTCGGAGTAAGGCGGTTTTTAGGGTTCTGCTTGATGAGTACTTTTTCGAAATCTTCGGCCGCTTTCGCCCATTGACCCCTCTGGTAAGCTACTAATCCTTGGTAATACGAGAAGTTTACAGAGTCCCGGAGTGACACCGGATACGAGGCCAACTTGGCCTCCGCCTGGTCCCATTCTTTCGACGAGATCGACTTAATAAGACCTAACTCTTCGAGCATGTCTTTCATCGGAAGATCTTTCGTGCGCTCCACCCACAGAGGATATTCGCGGGTCTCTTCAGACGCCATCGCTTGCAACGTTCCGTAGGCGCGATCAAAACTTTGATAGAGCCCGAGCTTGATGAAGCTATCGGCGATCACGAAGTTCATGTACGGGTTACCCGCCACACGTTTCTCGAAACGGTCCTTGTACACTTCCCACATTTTCACGGCGCGCGTGTAGTCTTCTTTTAAATAAGCTTGTTGAATCACACCGAAAACAACTTCCGCACCGTCACCATCAAACACGCGGCGCTCAGACGGCTTTAGGGTGTCGGTTGGAATTGAAGTGAGATAAGCGAGGGCCTCATCGTAGGCCTTGCGTGAAATGAAGGTACGAAGACGAACCAACCACAACAACTTCTTCATGTCGTAGGTCAAAATCTTCTTCTCATCAACCGCCTGCTCGAGGAAAACTTCCGATTCAAGATCGCTGGCATCCGGCGCCAGCTTACGAGCAATGCGCATGCCTACGTAGCGAAGCTTCGCTTCGTAACGGTATTCTGGGTACGGGCTGCGATCGATGGCATTTTTGTAGAGCACGATAGTTTCAGAGGCTTTGCGATCCAATAACTCGTAAGTCAACGCCAAACGCAAACGAGCTGCGGCCGCTTCACGCAAGTGGGCCCACTCTGCAACGAAGAGGTCATACACCCGTGCCGCTTCTTCATACTCAGCTTCGCGAAAGAGTGACTCGGCGACGTTGTAGAGAATCGATGGATGAATGGGCTTGATTAGATTTTTCTCTTGGGCACGGAAGCGCTTGACCACTTCGGCGCTTTTGCCCGCAGCGAGCAACGAGTAAGTCGCGTAGGCCAGCTCGGTTTGGGGTGGCAGCAAAGAAGCGAGTTTCTTATCAGACAAGAATTCAGCAATCTTATCTTCTTGGCGCAAACGGGCGAGAGAATTCAAAATCACATTGGAAGCCAAAACCACCATGTCGTAGTCATACTGACCGCGGGCCTCAACAAAGAAGCGCTTCGCGAGTTCGAGACCTTTGAAGTAATCCCCACGATCAATCTGATACTGAATCATGTAGCGGAAGGCGCCACGCTTAAGCTCGTAGTTGGTGGTGCGCTCAAGAAGATTGCCCAGCAAATTCATCGCCGTTGCTTGCAACGTCTTATCTTTTTTAGTGATGTTCGAGCGGAAAAGCGCATTGAGACGCAACCATTCATTGGTGTCAAAATTCGCATCATCGCCGTATTTCTTTTGATAAAGAGTCATGGACTTGTTCATCAAGCCCCACTTCTCTTGGCGATAGAGATTGATGGTCAGTTGCAAGTGAGCTTCTTTCGGATCATCGAGCAGCTCGCGGTCTTTAATCGCGTAAAATGTCTCAGGGATTTTACTTTCCAATTGCACATCACGCTCTAACGGCGGAAGCAAAGGAACATAATCCCAAACAAAAGCCGCGCCGTAACGGAAGTCGCGGTACTCAGGATTGGTTTTCTGAATCGTTTGAACTGGTACAGCGACCACTTCGAGCAAAGATTTTTTCGGAGACTGCAATTCCTTGGGAATCGGCTTGGTCGTTTTTTTGACGGCGACTTTCTTTTCCTCAGTGGGAAGTGGCAGCGGCTTTTGCAGCGAAGCGGCTCGTGAAGGCAACGAGTCAGCGTTGACCCAGAAGTCCATGATCCACTTGCGATCCACATCACGATAAAAGCTAAAGAGTTCAACGGACGAGTCTTTTAGTGTGACCACGGCCTTGGCCGGCTGAGCGGGGAAACCTTCTTGGCTGAAGCTCACATTTTCCACGTAACCTTCCGCACGCTTCATCTTGGTCATATCACCGGCGATCTGCTCAAACAGCGGCAGATTGAGGGTTTCGATTATCACGACGTTGTCTTTCTTAGAGATCGTGACCTGCTCCTTAGGAAGCATGAAATTCCAGCGCAGATGGGTCTTGAAACTTTCTTGATTAAATACGTCGGAAAATGCGGGAAAGACCCAGAAAAGGGTCAATGCGAGAACGGGGAGCCATCTTGGCAGCGCGCGCATTTGAGTCATTGGTTCCTGTGGGGGCACGTCCATCCTAGACGCGCGAGTCACCCATAAGGCAATTTTAGCCGAATTCTGATTTTTAGGTGGAAAAACTTACCTGCGGCAAAAAAATCCTGTCGAGACTTTGACGTTGACCGTGGCGGCTTTCGTTTACAAAGGTTTATCTCTCCCTGTTTAATGGAGGATGAATTGATGCTGAGGAAACTGTTATGCTTCGCCATAGTCGACTAATCTTGTTCGTCTGCTTGCTGCCGCTGGCGGCCTGCTCACTTTTCATTCCATCGAACGATCCTCGTGCGACAAAAGACAAAGACCTCAAAGTGGCCTTTGAAATGAATGGCTGGGCGGTAACAGATCCGCGTGAGAGTGATCTCGCATGGGTGCAGCAGCAAAGCGGTGACGTCATGCTCGTGAATTCTTTTTGCGGTGAATTCCAATCGCTTCCGCTGGAAACCCTCGCACTGAAAACCTTCAAGGACTACCCCGAGTTTAAACCGCTCGGAAAGAATACGCTCGAGTGGCACGAGCGCGAAGCTTTCGAAATGGAAGCCGAAGCCCTCGTGGATGGTGTGAAGGTGTTGCTACACATTCGCAACTACCGTCGCGATCACTGCTACTACGACTTCGTTCTCATCAGTCCACGCACGCGGACCGAGAGCAGCCTCCAGGCCTTCGCCACCATGGTGAAGGGAGTAGAATTCCGATGATGGCCCGTGCCCGCCACCAATTTGAATTTGTCGGTGAACTCGTCGCTCTAACGGCGAAGACTTTCCGCTGCATGTTCACGCCACCGTTCTATTGGTTGCGTGTTCTTGAGCAAATCGTAGAACTCGGTCAGCGCTCATTGTCGATTACGATTGTGATCGGCTTCGTCATGGGCCTCGTGATGACGCTCCAGTTTGGTTACGGCCTTGCGAAGTTCGGTGGAACACTCTACGTGCCGGCCATCGTTTCTCTCTCTTTGATTCGCGAAATGGCCCCTATCTTCACTTCGCTCTTGGTCGCTGGCCGGATTGGTTCAGGCATCGCCGCTGAAATCGGCGCCATGAACGTCTCGCAACAGATCGATGCGATCAGGGCCCTCGGCACCTCACCGATTCGCGTACTGGTTGTTCCGCGTATGGTAGCCGCTATGGTTTCCCTGCCTTTGCTTGGCATTCTTGCCACCTTCGTTGGTATCATCGGTGGCGCTTTCATTGCGCGCGCTGAGTTCGACATGGCCTACGGCTTTTATTTCAACAAAGTTCTCTCGACCATCAAGCTGCACGATGTGTTCAGCTGCTACATCAAGTGCATGTTCTTTGCGTTCATCATCACACTCTTCGCCTGCTGGCGTGGCTTCAACACTAAAGAAGGCACCCGCGGCGTCGGTCAAGCGGCCACATGGGTCGTTGTGCGTTCGAGTATTGTGATTCTGGTCTCAGACTTCTTCCTCAGCAAGATTCTTATCTTGCTCTTCGATTAGGAAGAAGATGGAAAATATCCTCGAAATCAAACATCTTAAAAAAAGCTTCGGTGACAAGATCATTCACCGTGACGTCAGCTTCGGTATTCAAAAAGGCGAGATCGTTGGGCTCTTAGGAAACTCAGGCACTGGCAAAAGCGTCATGCTTCGTTGCCTCGTGGGTCTTGAGACCATGGATGACGGCGAAGTGTGGTTTCAAAGAAAACGCATTGATCTCTTAACTGAAGAAGCCATGTTTAAGATTCGTACTAAGATTTCTTACGCTTTCCAGAGCGGTGCACTGTTTGACTCTATGAGTGTGTATGACAACATCGCTTACCCTCTGCGTGAACACGAACACTTGAGCATTAGTGAAGAAGAGAAACGGGTGCAAGACATCCTGACTCTTGTTCATCTTAAAGATTCTGGAAACCTTTTCCCATCGGATCTTTCAGGCGGTATGCAAAAACGCGCGGGCCTCGCGCGTGCCATGGTGCTCTCCCCTGATGTGATTCTCTATGATGAGCCCACGGCGGGCCTTGATCCCGTTAACGTGGAAAACGTACTTGGGATCATGCGCTCATTCAGAGAGCGTGGCGCTGCCGGTATTTTTGTCACCCACGATATCCCGGCCGCTCAAAAAGTTTGTGATCGATTGATGGTTATTGATAGCGGCAGAATCGCTTTCCAAGGAACCGTTCAAGAATTTGATAATAGTAACGACCCCGTGGTGCAAAAATTCCACGTGAGTCTCTAAGGATTTTTATGCGCGCAAAAGATAAGTCAAACCTCGTCAGAGTGGGCCTCTTCGTCACACTCCTCACGATTGTGTTGATGATTA
>JAKFUR010000134.1 GCA_021732585.1 Bacteriovoracaceae bacterium | reverse complement strand
CCAACGTTCAAACCCATGATCTACTCCTCGCTCAAATGAGCGGTTTTTTATTCATTAAAGACGCTTTCGCGATACCGGATAACACACAATCTTCTAGCGGGCCATGCAACTTTTCCAGCACTTGCGACAGGAAGGCCTGCTGTTCTTTAGGAAAACCTGAAAGCACCCAATCAGACACACTTCCGTGAACCGGGCGGCCTATTCCTACTCTCATGCGAGCAAAGTTATCTGTGCCCATCGATAGGGCGATGCTTTTTAAGCCGTTATGTCCCGCGAGTCCCCCGCCCATTTTGAAATGAACTTGGCCGAAAGGAATATCGAGCTCGTCATGGACGACCAAAATCTCTTCGGGCGCAATCTTGTAAAAAGCCGCGAGGGGCTGAACAGATTCACCTGAAAGATTCATATAGGTCAAAGGCTTTAGAAAAGTGGTCTTCTGCCCTTTGATGTCGACATCACAAAACTCGCCCTTGAACTTATTTTTCCAATTAGCAGACCGAAGTGTGGGATGGGAATCAAACAGAAGCCAGGCAATGTTGTGCTTAGTCGTGGCGTATTCGTTACCAGGGTTTCCGACCCCCACGACCAAGCGAAACATATTAGATGAACAGTGACGACACCGAGTCGTGATTAAATGTCCGGTGGATGGCTTTGGCCAAGATGTCTGCCGTTGAAAGGACCACAATCTTGCTGAGCTTTTTGCCTTCAGCCGAAAGTGGAATAGTATCCGTGGTAATCACAGCTTCAAGCGCATCGCACTCCGCAATACGTGTGATAGCAGGATCACTAAAAATAGCGTGAGTTGCAGCTGCATAAACACGATTTGCTCCGTGCTTTTTTAGAGCTTGAGCGGCTTGTACCAAAGTTCCTGCGGTATCAATCATATCGTCGATAATGATACAGTCTTTGCCTTTTACATCACCGACAACGTTCATGGCTTCTGCGACGTTCGGTCCCGTGCGACGTTTATCAATCATCGCTAACTCTGTAGTGAGTTTCTTAGCGTAGTGACGAACGCGCTCAACGCCACCAGCGTCAGGAGAAACGCAGACCAAATTATCCGGTGGAATATTTTTTCTTACGTAATCCAATATCACTGGAGATGCGAAGATATTATCAAATGGAATGTTGAAGAAACCCTGAATCTGACCCGCATGAAGATCCATAGTCACAACACGGGAAGTGCCCGCGACAGTGAGAAGATCTGCCACGAGTTTTGCCGTGATCGGAGTTCTTGGGGCTGCTTTTCTATCTTGGCGAGAGTAACCGTAGTGAGGAATAACTGCAGTGATTGAGTTCGCCGAAGCACGTTTGAGAGCATCAACGATAATCAAGAGCTCCATCAGCGAGTCATTCACCGGAGCACAGGTCGACTGGAGAACGAAGACATCCGCGCCACGAACGTTTTTTTCTATTTCACAGTAGATTTCGCCGTTGGCAAATTTGCGGATCTGGGGATTAACGAGAGGAACGTCGAGGAATTCTGAAATCTTCTTCGACAGGTACGGGATAGAGGAACCGGAAACTAAGACAATCCGTCTCATGTTATCTCTCCTCTGAAAAAGTGGTAGGGGCGGCAGGGATCGAACCTGCGTATGGCAGAATCAAAATCTGCTGACTTACCACTTGTCGACGCCCCTACAAATGCAAAAAATTGTGTCTCGACTGTAGCGCGGCCCAAGCGGTAATGGCAAGGGAGAAGCCAAGGAATGACGCGGGGTTGGAGCACCCTTCCTGTGGGCTTTTTTTGGACAGACTGACGGCGTTTGCTCTATCGTCTTTCTGGGACTTTCCCGTATTTAAGGAGTTATTGTGCGCTCGACCAAACATTTATTGGCGTTGTCTTTGTCGTTTTCTGCAGGCTCCGCCATGGCGCTTCCCATCGACTGGGGAGGTTCACTCGGGTTTGATACGACTCTCATCAACAATATTCGTCGGACTAAAGACGATGTAACGAACAATACTCCGAGCGGTACGCAGGGTATTGAAGACAACGACAACTCCGCTCACTTTCAGACTTATGTGTTCAAGCTGAATCCCCACATGATTGTGAATGATGCCGTTTCAATCAAAGGTGAGTTCTCTACAGGACACACTCGCGGTGGATTCCTGGGGGACAACTCGACTCAGACCCAAGATCCAGATTCTGGTAGTAATGCTTACTACAGTACTGTTCCTGCCCAACGTAGTACCTTGAATGTGAACCAACTCTACGCCGAACTCTATGCAGATACGGCCATGGTGAAAGTCGGCCGCTTCGCGAAGGGCTTTGGCTCTGGCGCGATCTTGCACGAAGGTAAAGGCACCTTCGATCGCTTCTTCACTCAATACGATGGTGTTCAAGGTGAAATGCGCATCGGTAATTTTGCGCTGACACCACACTGGGCTCGCCTTGGAACTTACGACGATACGAATGATCGTGCTGAAGCGAACGGTAGCCGTGATGTGCGCGAAATGGGGCTAGTGGCGGCTTATGACAACAAGAGCACCAACATGGTGCTTGCTATCGCTTTTGCAAAACGTTTTTCTGAAGCTGACAACGATCTCTATTATTCTGGTGGGACAACTCCCCCCAACCCACGTGGCAGCACGGATGTCACACTCCTTGATGCTTACATTTCAAAAAAGTGGGAGAAGATTTCACTCGTAATTGAAGTGCCGACATTGGCGGGTGACTACGGTGACGTATACGCCGATGGCAAAGACTCGCGCATCTCAAGTTCTTCCGTTTTGGTTGAAACTGTCTGGAGCCCAAGTGTTCGCTGGGACTTTGGATTGCACGGCGGTCAAGTAGGCGGTGACAAAGGTCACACAGACCGCTTCGAAGGCATGCAGCTCAACCCGAACTATCACATCGCCGAGTTGATGTTCCGCTACAACTATCCAGCATTCAACGAGGGTGCCAATAGCATTTTCGATAGTGGAATCGCCAACGCTCGCTTTTTGAAGCTCCACGCTCATTACAAAACCGACAAGTGGACTTGGAACGGAGCTGTCATCATGGCCAACGCCATGGAAACGGCTAAGAGTGGCAAAGATGCGTATCACCACGAAGAAAACTATCGCTTCGCTGCTAATGAGAATCAAAAAGACGACTACGGTTACGAGTTCGACTTTGGCTTTGATTACCAGTGGAACCCGAACGTAAAAATCTCAGGCTTCCTCGCCTACTGGCTCGTCGGTGAGTACTATGCCTTTGATAACGATCCAAGCGAGGAGATCTCTACTGAGAATATTCTCGGCACCGGGATGCGAATCGGAATTGATTTTTAAGCATAAAAAAGCCTCCGTAAGGAGGCTTTTTTATTTGTGCTGTTTTCTGTTCTTAGCGACCGTAACCGTAGACACCAAACGGCTGACTGTAGGGACTTTGTGCCATGTAAGGATTCTGCAAACCACCAAAGGTCTGATAACCAGGATTTTGCATGTACGGGTTTTGTTGACCGGCCCAAATGTTTCCACCGTAGCCCTGCTGACCGTATTGCTGTTGAGCATAGGGTTGTTGCTGACCCATGGCCGCACCCACGTTGAAAGTGTATCCGCCTTGTTGCATTCCGTAGCCCATTTGTGAGCCACCGTAACCCGCCTGTATACCATACTGGCCGTAAGCTTGTTGTCCATAACCTTGTTGCTGTCCGTATCCGTAAGGCTGTTGCTGACCGTAAGCCTGTTGGCCATAACCGTAAGGCAACTGCTGCTGATACGGATTAGGCTGCTGCATCTGTCCGCCATAGTACTGCGGTTGTTGCTGCTGGTAAGGGTTGTATTGCTGTTGACCTGGCAGTACTCCCTGCTGTTGTGTTGGAAATTGGAACTGATAAGCCGCTTGCTGGTCAGCCGTGCGATCTACGCCTGGTGCGTTCACGCCCGGACCTGTTGGTTCTTGTTCGGCCGGAGAAACAGTTACAGTAGTAGGTTCCTCTGCTTCACTACCTTGAGCGGCAATGTAACGGCGACCCTCTTCTTCCCAACTACGATATTGGTTTGCTTTGAGTTCTAGCTCAGTCGCAATGGCCGCATCCGTTTGGTTGTTCGCTTGCATTTCCGCTTGGAGCTGCTGAATTCTTTGCATGGAATCTGCCACACACTTCTGCGTATTACGGAAATAGCGGAAGCAGAAACCGCTTGGCTGTGTGACGCGAGCAATTTCAGTGTTGATCTCTGTCTGATAGTTCGCGGTACGAGTTTCAATATTACGACGATGACGGCGAGCCAAATCGATGTAGTAATTAGACTGGCCTGTCACGCGACCGGTCTTAACATCAAATTCTTTGCGACGATCGGCGAGTGTTCGTTGGTAAGCACTCTTGCCGTTCTGAATACGCTCTCTTGCAACTCGCGGAGTAACGAGAACACCATTTTCAGTGGCGCCAAGACGACCGTAGTTCTGCGCAGTCAAATGCACACCGTTAACTTCGGCAGCTTCGTCGAACAAGCCTTTCGCCATCAACTTATCAAGATCTGCAACCGTGATGTACGGTGACGATTTGTATGACGCAAGCTTCGTCATTAATTCCCGAAGTTCTTGCTCTTTTATGCGACGATCTTGGCCTTGTGGCAAGTTACCGATTTGCTCGTGAAGTGCTACGATTCGAGTGGTCAAAGGGTCAATAATGTAACGCTGGAAATCAGCAATCACAGAGTAGTCTTGAGTTTCTAGGTTGCGACCTGCACGAATGATATCACCGAGAGCTTTGTAATCTTTTTCAATGAGTTCATCGCGGATCGCGCCCAATGTTTCTTGGTATTGGCCGTAACGCTCTACGAAGTCAGCAATGTTGCGATAGTTGCCGCTGTCACAGATCAACTGGGCCTGCTCGTCTAGGCGTGCGCGCTCAGAGTCTTGTTGCGAGTACGCCATGAAACCGTTTTGGCGAATATCTTCCATGTAGTAGCAACCGCGCTCTGCTTTTTTGGCATAACGTGCACTGGCCGCTGGAAGATGAGAACCGAACCACACAGGGCCCGAATTCGTCACACCACCAAAACTTACGTCCAAATCACGGATCACCATTTTGCTTGGCACGACGCCCGCATCAGAGAGGACACCGGTTTGCTTTAAACATTCTTTAAAACCATCAAGTGTCGGAGCTGCCGTAATCGACTTAACGACTTGCTGACCTTGTTCGTTGACTTCCATCACGCTGAAGGGACAAGATTCAGCGCCACAAGATTTAACTTTGAGTTCTACAACGTACTGAGGAAACTCCGTCGTTGGTGCGCGCAATCCCCACTCCAACATAGAGTTACAGTTAGCCAAAAAATCCCCGCCGCGCACATGAAGTCGGCCAGTGGAAAAATCTTGGCTTAATTGAAGTGAAGAACCACGTGTTCTCAAGAGACCTTCAACATATTTTAGAGGCAGAGTTGTTTGGCCTGAGCTTGGGCAGTTTTCACTACCGCTCGCCACTGAAGTGACCTCTCCGGCAGAGGCATCTGCAACTTGTGTCGGTGCTCCCGAGCCTGTGGTAGTCGTTCCTCCACTTCCAGCAGCAGATGTTTGTGAAGAGAGTAATCCCTCCAGAAAAGCATCTTGCGCGTGAGCGGAAGGTAGTGCTGTAAGCACGGCCAATAGAGAGAATAATAGGTGTTTCATAAGCCAACCTCTGGTACTTGCCTGAGTGATCTCAAACGCTTTTCGGTGAAATGTGGTGTTTTCTTGAGAAAAACTCAGGAAAGATGTTGAGGATCAACATCAACCTTGAGGGAAATACCTGAAATTCCGTTCCAATTCATTTGAAAAGAACGAAGCATATTGTGTAACTGGTTGATGTCCTGTGATTTTAAAAGAACTGTCCAAGTGTACTGATTCGCTCTTTTTTCAATCAGGGCGGGCCTTGGACCCAAAATCTGAACGTTGGGAAAATGCTGTGTACGTAGTCCCCGCAACATCGGTTCCACGTCACCCGTTACATGGCCAATGACCTTGTCTTGGAAACGACCGGAAAAATAGAGAGCTGCTAAACGATAAAATGGCGGGCACTCGCAAAGTTTTCGGATGGTCATTTCGGATTCATAGAAACCATCAAATGATTGAGAGCGGATCATCTCAAAGAGTTGAGATTCAGGATTAGCTGTCTGAACGTAAACTTTGCCATCGTGTGAATAGCGCCCGGCTCGTCCAGCTACCTGCACCACAGTCTGCCAAATTTTTTCACTCGCGCGAAAGTCGGGCATGTTGAGTTGGTTATCAACGCCCAAGATCACAACTCTCTTCACGCGCTTGAAGTTATGTCCCTTGGAAAGCATCTGCGTGCCTACAAGGATATCAATTTTTCCACAGTGAAAGGCCTCTAGCTTATCTTGGAGTGCTTGAAACGTTCGGATCTCGTCACGATCAAAGCGCTCTATAGAAGCTTGCGGCAGCAAACGCTTAAGCTCTTCTTGCACTCGCTCAGTACCAAAACCTTTTTGTAACAACGTGAGATTGCCACACTTGGGACATCCCGGCGGCATGGGCTCATGATACTCACAGTGCTGACAGCTTAGCTGATTTTTGTTCTTAAAAAATCGTAAGGTCGTAGAACAATTTTTGCAGTTAAATTGATGGCCACAGGCACGGCACTGAATGTAATTGGCAAAACCAAGGCGATTGATAAAAACCAAGGCCTGTTCACCGTTTGCAAGAGCGTCTTTAAGTGCTGCAACAGTTGTTTCATGTAGCGGCCAGACGCTCTCCGAGGGATTGGGCTTGGGTTTATTCGCAGGGTTCTTCGTATCCACCAAGACTATTTCAGGCAAAGAAGCGTCGGTCACGCGCTCACGTAAAGGATGATAGAAGGTTTTGGGAACTTGTGAATTGAAGTGATGCCACATCTCCATAGCGGGAGTCGCCGATCCAAGTACAATGGGACAGTTTGCTAGCTGAGCTTTTTTTATCGCCACATCGCGGGCGTTGTATGCACAACGATCGTCTTGTTTAAATGACCCGTCATGTTCCTCGTCGACGATCACAAAGCCCAAGTGTGCGATAGGAAGAAAGACGGCGCTACGAACACCAATATAAAGTCGAGGCTTATCGCTCTCCGCGGCCTCCTTCCAAATAAGGTATTTCTCAGAAGCCGTCACTTCACTGTGAAACGTCATCACTTCAACATTCACGTGGGCACTGAAGGTTTTTACAAATTGTGGCGTGAGATTAATTTCGGGAAGAAGATAGAGTGCACTTTTTCCCTGGGCCAATGTGCGACGAACAAGTTCTAGAAAAATGAGAGTCTTGCCAGAGCCGGTTACACCATGGATGAGATGTTTAGAAAAACTTGGCCCCTGTGCCGCAATAGCATCAATGACGTTTCGTTGGACAGCTGTCGCCTGATGTTCTGGAGGAAGTCCCTCGCCCTGAATGGGTTTTAGTGGGCGAGGTCGTTTTTTTGTCGCCGGCAAACAATCCGCAATCAATTGACCTAACCCGTAATGGTAATAATCCGCCATCCACTGATAGAGCTTGAGATCCTCCGAGCGGACACTTGGGTAATCCTCACGCTTTTGAAAAATATCTTTTGTGGCAACTCCCTCTGGGGCCGCCACATTTGTTTCGAGAATACAGCCCAGTTCTTTACGACGGCCCAGAGGCACATCGACCATATCTCCGACCGAAAGCTCGAGACCAAGCGGGACACTGTAGGTGAGGCCCTGGTTCTTAACAGGATAATTTACAGCGACACGATGAAACATCTAGAAGAGAAAGGCTGGCTTCGCCACTGTTTCACGACGCTGAAGAAGCACTTGATCATGAGCACGTAAGCGCGCCAATAACTCGGCTGCTGATTCATTAAAGTGCTTCAAACCCAAAACATCAATTTGCCAAAATTGGTCTTGTTGTCCCTTGACTACAATTTGGCGAGGAAAAGAGTGCGTACCACCGTAGAGTAAGTAATCACGGCACTGAATATCTACTTCCACTGCGCCAGTTCTAAGAACAAGCTGGCGAACTTCTCTCGAGGCATCACTCACCCAAGCATCAAACGTTTCAGTCTTGACCTGCCAAGCAGGTTCACCTTGATAGCGTGAGAGTGTAACTTGTTGCGTGTCCGCATACATCGGCGAAGCCATGATCTTTTCGGCTTTTTCGCGATCAACAGTCGGCGCCAATGGAGATGGATCACTCCCCGCATCGCGACCACCCTTTGTACGAATCAGCCACGCACGGTAACGTGCCAGAAGAGCTCTTTTATCTTGATTAATAATGTCGCTGTTCAAGCGAACGTTCACACCACGATTATGAAGAAAGTCAACCATGAATGAACCATCATTAATGAGCAGAGAGTTCATGAGCGAAATAAAGAGACCGCGCTCTCCCATTTCTGGAGAAGCAGCAAACGCCTGGGGCGAGAGCTCAGCTATGTACGACTTATCAACCAACGAAGCTTCGGTCATAGAGGCTGCGCGATAGATGAGTTGAGTAAGCTTGAGCTTTCCTTGGGGGGTAATGTTGTAAGCCCACTTCACCCAGATGGCTGAACCATCAACCTGTTCAATTTTTTCTGCATAAGGGTTCACTAACGCAACTTTGGCAGAAACAACCAACGCGTTTGAAGTGACGTCTGCATTGGCACCGTGACGAAAAAGAGATTCTACTGTAGGCACATAAGCATGTGCACTGAATACAGTCAGAACTAAACCCAGAATTAAAAATTTCACAGAATCACCTTATGCTTGAGAACTTTTTGTTTGAGGATCTCAACAAACGCCGGACGTAGTGCTGGATCGCGAAGAGCAAAGTCGACCGTGGCATCGAGATAGCCCATCAAGTGACCCGTATCAAAGCGCTCACCTTGAAACTGGTGGGCGTAGACGTCACGACGACCACACAGAATATTAATCGCATCAGTGAGTTGATATTCGTTGCCCGCCCCACGCGGGATCTCTTTTAGGATCGAGAAAATTTCAGGCGAGAGAATATAACGACCCGGTGTCGCAAGTGTAGTTGGCGCCTGATCTGGTTTTGGTTTCTCAACCATACCTTCCATTCGCAAAGTCATTTTATCATCAGGAAGAGGCGTTCCCCTGACAATACCGTACTTCGAGGTGTCCTCGCGAGGTACGTTCATGACACCTATGACAGGCGCTCCACCGTGACGCTTGGAAACTTCCATGAGCTGCTTCGTGCAAGGGACATCATTCATCACAATGTCATCGCCAAGGAGGACTGCAAAAGTCTCCTGGCCAACGAGTTCTTGAGCCATCAGTACGGCGTGGCCGAGACCAAGTTGTTCTTTCTGACGAACACTTGTGACGTCCACCATCGTACCTATCTTGCGAATCATTTCGAGTTCTTTGGTCTTGCCTGCTTTCTCTAAAAAAGCTTCCAGCTCGAGATTTCTGTCGAAGTAATCTTCCACCGCAAATTTTCCAGCTGAAGTCACAAAAATAATTTGTTCGATGCCCGACTCCACGGCTTCCACCACAATGTGATGAATCATGGGAATATTCAGGATAGGGATGATTTCTTTTGCAATTTCCTTGGTGGCGGGCAGAAAGCGAGTGCCTTTGCCTGCTATCGGAATAACGGCCTTCTTGATTTTCATGAAAGTCCTTGAGTTCTCCGTCACAAATGGTTTAGCTTGAGAGGGAAGCATAGCACATTATCATAGGTTGCCATCATGCGCCTCGTATCACTTGTTCTGTTATTTTTGACACTTGACGCTCACGCGCAAATTCGTCCATTCCAGACGACACGACTTCACTCAACCAGTGGAGCGGGCGTCGCGTCCATGCTCGTCACCGAATCTGCAGTTTTAAATCCAGCCCCTCTGGCATTCTTTACTGACACTTTTGTTTCCTATCAAAATACTAAAGCCTCGCTGACCAAGGAATCTGAAGATCGTGAAGCGGATGATCGAGAGTTTCCCGGTGGTAATCGCTCCGAGGGCTACTTTCTTTTTGATAACGCATCATCACTCAAAGGCGGATTCAGTTACCAAACCCAACGTGAGAATGGTTTCAATCGCAAGCGGGGAACCGTCACCATGGCGGCACCCATTGGCGCAAACATCTCCTACGGG
>JAKFUR010000109.1 GCA_021732585.1 Bacteriovoracaceae bacterium | reverse complement strand
CCTCAGAGACCAACTCATTGAAGAGTTTGCCGGCCTTCGGGAATGTACCGATTTCGATGCCCGCTGCTTTTGTACCTTCGCTCAAGCACTCATCCGAAAGCGCCATGAAATCGCGTTTCAAGTAAGGCGAAGTGAATTCGCGAATCATCGCAGCGGTGAAACTTTGTGTGACACGAGAGAAACATGTGCCCACACCGTTTTGCACGCGTGCTAATTTTTCGGCCTCACCGACGTTGTGCTGGAATTGCCAGAACCCCGCGAGCGTTAATGCGAGTGAGAACCCACAAAAAAGGAGGATTTTTTCGAGGCCAAAACTGTGTATTTTTTTCATGCGACAACATCCTTATCATCTTGCCCCTCTTCCAGAGGGAGGTACCATTCTCTCAAGGGGAGTTATTGAGCGTCAACACCGGCAAATCCTGTCTTTCTTACTCGGGTTTCTCATTGTTTAACCATTCCCGAGTTGCCTGGTTGCCCATGAGTTTGCCCTTTTGGTAAACTGCTCCCAGGCGGTGAAATCAGTGCAAGAGCGTCGTATTACATTTTCTATCAATCTCTCCTTCATGCTCTACGCAGCCGCCGTGGCCGTGATGCATCTGGGGTTGATGTTCGTGAATGTGAAAGACAAGTTTGACCTAGAAAACATCGTCGATACTCACCGCCAAGTCCTGACCGTGCGCCAGATGGAAAACGAAGACCTTAAGAAGGTTCGAAAAATCGGTGAGAAAGCCGGCAAGGGACTTAACCAAGTTCTGGTGAACAAAGGTGTTAAGAACGGAGCGGAGCGCGCCAAGCCCAATCCGTTTGCGGCCGTCGCCCCTCGCCCGCATACACCTCCACAAAAAGCGACGCAGAAAAATCCTTACCGCCCAGTCAATCGCGCCAAGGCCCTCGAGCAGCTCGCACTCAAAGCTGAGCCGGTGAAGGAAGTTGCGGCGCGCACGCAACACGGCGGAGCTGCTGCCCTCAGTGGCTCACCGACCCTCTCGAAGAGTTTGATGAATATGCAGGTGGAAGTTCCGGAAGGTGTCGCCGTTGATGAACTCAACGAGTTCGAGTTGCAGTTCTACGGTTTCCAAAAACGCCTCGTGAGTAAGTATCTCAACAGCATCGAGCTACAGGTTCGTGAATACGAAAAGCGTTTCTCCACTCAGACATTGGGCGTGGCAGGTAAGCACACCATGACCGGTCGAGTGACCTTTGATTCTGAAGGCAACATCAAGCAGATCAAGATGGTACGCTGGACTCAAGCAGATAAGTTGCAGTCGCTGTTTGAAGATATTTTGAAATCTATGATCGCACTACCGAACCCACCGAAGATGCTTCGTAATACCAACGGAGAATTTGTCGTCTTTTATACTCTCACCGTCGACAACGGCTAGAGACGTTCTTTCAGCCAAGAGCCCAGTCGCTCACTTAACTTGGCATCATCATTTTTGAAAAGATTATTGATAGCTTCACGGACTTCGCCTTCAAGCCGTTCCGCCGTGTCATTGTCGAGAGCGAAATTAGGCACGCGCAACTTGAGCGAGTTCTGCTCGGCTTCTTTCTTGCGGAAGAACTCAGCAAAGTCGCTGTGAGTACCTACGTAAGCTTCGAATTCTGTCTTCTCACTGTCGCGCAAAGTACCGTCGAAGTAAGACGCAATTTTACGTGAGAAGTGTTCGTGGTTCATCATAACTGCGCCTCACGAGATGTAGGCATCCAGTGCGGGGGTTGTCCCATCATCAAGAAGCGCGCGTTGTGCACTTTCTCGATCACTTCATGGCGCTTCATCACTAAGGCGCGTTCGATCTCTTCTAGTGGCCAGTTCTGTTGAAAGCGCAACCATGCGACCGCGCGCGTGCGTGGATCCATTTGATAGAACTGACGGAACTCTTGCCCTTCATAGGGCGTGCTGATCTGTGCGGCACGACGAACACCGAGGTCCACCAAACAGCGGACCATGGTTTTCAAAAATGTTTTGCGTTGCTGAACTTGCGACTTCTTATCTTTGTCATCCCACTCACGTGTCAGCCACACATGCTTCTCTTTCAAGAGACACTGAGTGAACGCATCGATCACAAGCTGCTGCGCTTGGAGGTCATCAGGTAATAGGCAGTAGGCCAACGAATGACATCGAGGCAGCAGGGGTTGAATAAGAGTGAAGAGATCCTTCTTTCGCACGAATTGATGATAGCAATGCCCCGAAGGCGAGGTAAAGGGCTGATTTTGTGCGAAAAGAACCGAGATTTCAGTGACTTAGAAAAGTATTCGGAAGCCCAGGTCAAGTTTCTCTCACAATCACCGATAAGATCGATGAGATAGGCCCAAAGGCCAAAATGTAATGAAAGGTGTGTCTATGAAACACAATATGCGCTGGATGTGTCTCCTACTTCTTACGGGCCTTGTCGCCTGTCAGGAAAAAACGAGTACGTCGTCTTCTTCTGGTGGATCATCTGGTGGCTTACCAGTAGTGACTACGGCGGGATCGACCGGTGGATCAACCACAAGTGGAACGACTACTGGTGGCAGCACAACCTCTGGAACAACAACCGGCGGAAGCACGACATCAGGTACAACAACTGGCGGGAGCACAACAGGCGGTACCTCGACAGCAAGTTTTAAAATCGACGTTGTTATGTCAGGTGGTAAGCCTTGGTCTTACGGCGAAGTACCTTTCGATTTCAACAGTGATTTCAACAGCACAGGCTACACGGCCGGTGACTTTTTTACTTTGAACTCTAACACTGCAAATTTTGTAACTACCGACTCAGTATTTAAGGCACGTGTAAGAGTTAAGGATGAGCCTGTGGTCACTGGTAGCTTGAGCCAGAAACTTCTGTGCTCTCAAAGATCACGGTCCTCACCTAACAACTGTGTTGTGAACGGTCAGAACCGTGCTTGTGCCTATACAAGACTTTCTTACAAAGTGGCGATCCGAGACATCTACGTTTCTGGCAGTACATATACGCTAGGCTTGCCTTATGCGACCCGTACGATTTCAAACCAATCCCTTAACACAACTTCACCTGTCATGGATTGGAGCCAAGGAATTGTTCCTGGTTTAAATCCAGTGGGCCCGCAAGGTCAGCAGATCGCTGGATATTCACTTTACGTATTTGATGTACAGTCGAACAACGCTTGCTTGAGCAGTCCTACAAGTAGCTCATGCCCTATGGCCGTGCATCCAACGAAAGCTTGCTGGAACATTGAAATCGAACTCGCTACCGACAATATCCCTAGCTTCTAAATTTTATTATGTTCCCACTGAATGATCCCTCGGCGTGATACGCCGGGGGCTTCATAGAAAAGATCACCCTGAAAGAGTAGCGACTCGCCTTCTTCACTCACTCCCACATCAATGATCCACTCACCAGCTAACAGCCGGTGCGGGAAACGCCATTTGAGCTTGGTACGAAGACCCGCCTGGGAGACTTGAGCGTTGCCCAGATCGTACGCCAGCGGCGTCGCCTCGCCTTCCACTCGTGTGTCACCAAAAACCTCTATCACAAGCCGGAGGCCCGTAATCTCGAGGCGCGAGGCCGGCAGCAAGGGATAGTCGATGTTCGTGGCGAGCCACTCGCCGCCCGAAGAAATCACGCTGGCCTTAACCTGCTCCACGAGCTGATAAAAGACCACCAGCTTCTGGTTGTTGAGACTCATGTCTTCTTCCACCTGCGAGCATTCTTCCCAGTACTGGTCGCTCTCCCCTTCGCGGCAATTGCCATTGAGCGCGCACTCGCACTGAAGCCGTGCGAAGCTCGCCAGCAGCACGCGGCGCCCTTGCATAAAGGCTTCTTTTTGCGGTTTGAGTTTGCGGGCCGTCGCGATCGCTTCTTCCACCGAGCGACGCTGCGAATTTGTAGTGATCTCGGCCGGCCATAAGAACGCCACCATCACATCAATGTTCTCCGCATGACGACGCTCGCTGCCGCTCCAAACCGCACTCTGACGTGGAGGCTCTTTGAAAGGTGCCACGGACTTTGAGACTTCTTTGGCGCAACTGATGAAGAGAAATAACAGGAAAAAAGTCTTCATTTGTAGAACACCAGCATGGTGAGCGACACCGCTTGTGCTGCGAAGGCATTCTTCCCTGCCGTCGTGGCGGAGTACTGCAGATTCGCGTCCACCGGAATCGGAAATTTTTTGGCGAGGAAACTTTGAATCGTGTTGTGGGCCACGCCCACGTAGGCGGTGTCTAATTCTTGCGCCGTGTTTTGTTCGAGGTAGTCATAGCGTTTCGAAGAATAGCGATCACCGCTTACCTTGTCTGCTTCACGGAACTCTCGTCCAACGCCGCCATAAAACGTCGTGCTGTCGGCCCACATGAAATTGGTCTGCGCACTGGCGCCATAGCTATCACCGTAGCGCACCTGCGTGGAAGAATCGATATCACTCGACAAGGGACTGGTGGAGTTGACCGGAATGCGACGGCTTTTCTCGAAGGGAAAACGAAAATGATAATAAGCACTTCCTAAAAGCTGCACGCGAGGATGGGCATCGAAGGCCAGCGTGCCGGACTGGCGATAGCTGTACTGCTCTTCGTTGATGCGCAGGTAGAGAAAGTCATCTTCGTCAGAAGATTTCCCAGCAGGAATCACAAGCGATGATTCTGCCGACCAACGGGCCTTGCGACCGGCGACGTTTTCATAACGATGCGTGAGATAAATATTCGCTACGGTGGTGAGTTCAGAGGGAAAATCACTATTGTAGCCCGTCTCCGCGAGACGCTCATTAAGTGCGTTGCGTGAGCGATCAATGATCTCTTCGGCTTGTGAGTACTGCCCTTCTGCGCGCAACTCACTCGTGAGTCGATTCAACGACTCGCCGGCGACGAAGCGCGAACGGATACTGGTTTTGAGTGTCACCACGGGAACTGCGATGAAGAGACTTGAACGTTTTGTAACACCGCGCCCAAGTACGTAGGTGTTTGAGTTTTGCTGAACGTTCACATCATTCACCGCGCGGCCGGCGACTTCTTGGCCGGAACGTTCGTAGACGTTGAACGCTGCTTGCGCGAGTTCGCGCTCGAGCGGATCACTGATCTCATCAGTGAGGGCGTCGTAGTCCACGTCGCGCGAGAAATAATCCCGGTTGCTTTGCAGTTGACCGTTGCCGGCGTAAGAGCCTGCTGTTGAAGTCCAGCGGCCGTGAGAAACACCGAAGGTCCACAACCCTTGCGGTAACACTTGCGTGCTCAAAAACTGCTGGCGGTTCACCAGCATGGTGGCATGAACATCGCTAGCGAAGAGAACGAGAAGAAGAATCAGGGGCACTGACGAGACCGCAAGGTTTTCTTGGCTTCTTGTATGTGCACTCGCGTCTCAAACTCGTAGCCATTTTCCAGCGCGCTCACATCGGCATCAGTCAGGTCGGCCACCATACGAAGTTGCGCACAGGCCGCATCTTTTTGGCCGAGCTTGTAGAGTAGATCTGCGTAAACAGAATTGTTGAGTGGGTAAACGCTCAAGCCGCCGCTTCTCAAAGTTGAATTCACGGCAAGCGGGAGATAGTTCTTTGAGATCTCAATGTCGCCACCGGCGATGACGGGAACCTTCATGTGAAAAATACCCAGCGTGCGATGAGCGCCGCTGTGAGCGACTGCGAACTGCTCAATACGCAAGATGGTGCTCATGCTGCGTTTGATGTCATCCATGCGACGAAGCGCCTCGGCGATGCCTTTGATGTCGACGTAGAGTGATGTCGCCAAACCGTAATGGTAGAGCGCCCAAGCGAGTTCTTCTTTTTCTTCGCTGGTGAGCGCGCGGTAAGCCGCCAGATCGTACTTCTTTCCGAAAACCAGGATGCCCGTCTCTGCCAGAGCGATAGACTCGAGGAGCACCTCGGCTTTGTTTTCGAGGTAATGCTCGGCCATGAAAAATTTCAAGTAAGCGAGGCGATTAAAGCGACGAGCGGTGGTGATGTTGTCGGCAGGAACTTGCTTTTCGAAGCAGGCATAGGCTTCTTCAGAACGAGCAAGGCTCGTGCCTCGGTCTGTGTAAAGCGTTTCGCAATCAGTCGTTTGCGCAATGCTTAAATTTGCCAACAGTAGTAGGATACTCAGCATGAAAACCTCGTTTGAAATGAGGCTTCATTCTATGGAGAGAATTCTCAGTTTGGAAAGATGAACAACCGTTTAACTCTCAAATCAAATCTAACAGCTCGAGAGCAAGATTTTTTCCATGCGCATGACTCACTTCCACCAGTAATCCCGGGCAGGTGATATTCACTTCTGTCGGGGTTTCTCCAAGGATATCAAAGGCCACCCACTCCACCCCTTCCTTGCTTAAACGCGCGCAAATAGCCTCACATTTTTTCTGGATGGCAGGTGTCAGTTCAATAGCTTCGAAGGCAGCGCCTTGCGCGATATTGGAGATAAACTCACCGGCCTTGGGCTTCTTCAAGATGCTGCCGAGGTGCTTGCCAGCAAAATACAACGCACGGATTTCGCCCTGATGAACTTCTGGCATGAACGCCTGAGCAACAATCGGCCCACCGAGATCGCGCGCCTTTTCAATGAACCGTTTCGAAAGACCGGCGTCATTCATCGCCCACTTCTCGACGCCAATGCCAGAGTAGAGGTCAAGAGGCTTCAAGACGATGTCCTGTGTGCCTTGCGATCGCAAAGCTTGGCAGAAGGTTTCGAAGCCCTGCGCGTCCTCGCCCACCCAACTATTCACAGCCCCGGACTGCTCATAGGCCAAAAGCTTTTCATTAAATTGCATGATTCCGCGGGGACGATTGAGAATACGCACTCCGCGATTTTCCCATTGGTCCAGAATCCACAGATAGCGCAAGTAGCGGCCATCAAATGGTGGATCCAAGCGCATGTGCAAGATGTCGCCTTTCGCTGGAGTGATCGATTCTTGCGTAGTGAGCTCGAAGTTCGCCAAATAGGCGCCGTTCAAACTTCCCTTGAAACGATGAACCCGCAAGACACTTCCTTGATTGCCCCAAGAGAGGTCTTTTTCGAATAAGAGAACACAATCAATGCCTCGCTCTTGCATGGTGACAGCAAGCATGAGTGTTGAATCTTTTTTGGTGTTCAATTTTTCGAGCGGATCAATATAGAGGATGTGTCTCATGACTTCTGTCGACGCAAATAAGAGGTAAAATCTTCTTTTTGGTCGCCTTTCTTCCACTCACCGTACCATGTTTTCAGTTGTCCAAAAAACGCGCGTAGTGACAATTCCTTAGACTTGGCCAGATCAGTTAAAAAATCTTGCTCTTCTTCGTAGGTTAAAAGTGCGGCGAAGCGTGCTTGATTCCATTTCTCTTCTTTGTCTGGGCAATCATCATCAATCCATCCCTGTTCAACACATGTGGTACGTACCACTGGCAAGAGGATCTCGCGGACAAAGCGCTTGGTGTGTTCATTTGCTTTTTCAGCAGAAAGATTGGGGCGCATTTTATCAAACTCTGCCCGTAACTCCAGGGCCATGCGTACGAGTTGTTTGCCGAGTACTTTGTGTCCCAGCTGATTGCGGCGATAAAGTTTGAGCGTAGGATTGTCCAGGTAGTATTCTTCCAACAAGGCATCGGCAAAATAGCTGGCCAAATTTTCATTCAAGTCGACGTTGTCTTTAATGAAGAACAGCGTGTGGAACATCTCATGAAAAACCAGTTCCACCAGTTCCACTTCATCGAATTCAAAAAATGAAGAAAGAATGCGGTCTTCTAAATAGCCCAGCGTGGAGTACGCCAGCACTGGACGTGTCCACGTGACGAGGCCGTCTTCTTCGAGACCCTCAGCGAAATCCTTGGCATCATCTTTTCCGAAAAAGCCCAAATAAGGAAACGATCCCATGAATGGAAACGTGTGTTCGTGGGCCTCTACACGATCCGGCCGGCTGGCAATCACCAACCAAGTGACAGCACGGCTATCCAGGAATGTTGTTTTGGAATAAATGCCTCCACCTTTGTGGGTGAAGTAATGCTCAAAGAATTTCTTGGCATCTTCAATGAGACGAATTTTGAATTTAATCTCGTCACTGACCTTGGGATCAGCCAGCACTTTTTCGTTAGGGATGCCGTTCCACTGAATCTTCAGCTGTCCCCATCCCTGCTTAGCAATATAACTGGGCGTACTGCAGCCTTGGATCAGTAGAAGAGTTGGTAATAGAAAAAATAGCCAGCGCATGAGCAGAATTTTAGCATCAAAGAGATTTGCGCGTAACTACGAAAGTCCCGACTCCCACCATAAGAAGCGTCACAGGAATCTTGATCGCAAGACTGGGGTTAGGACGGGCCCAGATAAAAACAATGCTCAAGGTCAGCATACTTGCACAGAGGATTTTGGCCCGTGGCCGAATCACGCGACGGACACGCCAGTCTTCCACGGCCGCTCCGAAGACCGGCATGGCCAGCAGCCAGGCATGAAAGCGAGGGCTGGATTTAGAGAAACACAACGCGGCCAATAATAAAAAGGGAGTGGTGGGAACGATGGGAAGAAAGGCGCCGATGACACCGAGGGCGAAAAACAGCCACCCGAAAGCAAAGAGCACAGGTTTAAGCATGTGTGCGTTTTTTGCCGTGATCGCGAACGAACTTGGCCTGACATGAGAACGCCGTGGTTGATGTGATCTCCACATCCACCCAATGCCAGAGATAATCCGTCACATCACCTTCACTCGGCGTGAAATGCACCAGACGGTTGCATGACGTGCGGCCATTCCACTTGGTTTGGCCTTTATAGCTTCCCTTCTCAATCACCAGCACGCGATAGGTTTTGCCTTCCATCTGCTGACGAACTTCTTTCTGGATGTCTTCTTGAAGATCCATGATCTCTTGCAACCGGCGTGAACGAATCTCATCGGTCAACACGTCTGTCATACGTGCTGACTTAGTGCCTTTGCGCGGACTGTAGGTATAAGCATAGATGAAATCAAAGCGCGCAGCTTTGAGAAGTTTGATCGTGTCTTGATGCTCTTCTTCCGTCTCGTTCGGGAATCCAGCGATGATATCAGTTGTGATGACCATCTCGGGGTTCGCGGCACGCATCTTCGCTACCAGTTGCAGATAATGCTCACTGGTGTACTCACGGAGCATCCGCTGAAGGACAGTGTTCGACCCAGACTGCACGGGAAGATGGAGATGGTTCGCAAGTTTATTGAGCTTCGCGTGCGCATCCACCAACTCATCCGACACATCGTAAGGATGGCTCGTTGTGTAGCGAATCAACTCAAGGCCATTGATCTTTTGCAGCTCTCCGAGCAATTGCGCCAGCGACTCACCATTGTCTTTGCCATAAGAATTCACGTTCTGACCTAAGAGAGTAACCTCTTGGATGCCGGAGAACTCCACCAGGCGCTGCACGTCTTTCACCACTTCTTCCAGACGGCGTGATTTTTCACGGCCGCGCGTGAAGGGAACGATGCAGTAGCTGCAGAACTTGTCGCAGCCCTTGATGATATTCACAAATGCTTGCGGCGTGCCGTGGGTGATCTTGGTTTCGATGGAGTAATCTTCTGAGCGATCCCAAGTCGTGACAGAGAATTTACGATCTCCGGCATAAGCGCGATAAACCATCTCGCCGATGTTATCGATCACATCCGTGCCGAAAGCGAAGTCGAGCTGTTTGTATTTTTTGACGAGGTCTTTGCCCTCGGTCTGCGCGATACAGCCACCGGCGGCGATCACTACATCTTTCTTAATGTGAGATGTTTCACCGAGGTGCGAATAAAATTTCAAATTCGCGAGATCACGGACAGCGCAGGTATTGAACAACACCAAGTCTGCATCTTCCTGCTTATCAGTTGCTGTAAAATTTAATTTCCCGAGATGCGAAAGGATGCGTTCGCTGTCGTGGTAATTCATCTGGCAACCGTAGGTGCGCATCCACACTTTGCGTGCGGGAAAATCAAGATCGCCAACGCGAATGACTGCTGGTTGTTGTTCCATGGATAACCTCGTAAAAACGAGTCGTTAACCTAGCACCGCATTAGGGGAGTTTCAATAATGAACTGCCCTACAACGCAGAGCTTCTTCGCCGCGAATGTTGATTGAAGCGACCCCATTTATTCGAACAGTCCTTTTTGAGTTTTAACTACTTAAAGGAGTGTTATGAAGCCAACCGACCTAAATTCTAGACCTACTGAATATAAGCACGAGCGTTCAATAGCTGAGGCC
>JAKFUR010000021.1 GCA_021732585.1 Bacteriovoracaceae bacterium | reverse complement strand
GTGATCCAGCCTTTCTCGTAGATGTGTCCTGGCAATCGTAAAGCTGGATATTCATGGTCTCGGTTGCCCACCATTGGAAAGACCTGGGTGGCCGTCGACATCAAGATATGCTTCACGTCCCTCCAAGTGAGCTCCGGGGCAACGGAAAGTAACAACGCGATGACGCCAGTTACGTTGGGTGCCGCTGACGACGTTCCGTTCATCATCGAGGTGTAGTTGCACTGTGGATTGAAAGTCGTGAAGGTACTGGAAGCATTCGCTGTTTCAAACTCATTAAAAGTCCAGAAGCCAGTGTTGGTTGAGTAGCCCTGAGAACACGTCGTGAGATCTGTCGTGATGATGGCCGGGAAATCATCTCCGTCTTCACCGCCGGGAGCCGAAACCCAAATATTTGAGCCGGCATTTGAATAGCTCGCTGGTGCGAAGTCTATTCCCGTGGCACCGACTGTAATCATAAATGGGCTGTTGTTTTCAGCTGGAATATTGGCGTTTTGAGGCGCACAGATAAAACCTACATCCGCATCTGTATCGCAAAAACTAAAATATTCATTGCCGGCGGCTTTCACAAAGAGTTGTCCGAGACCGTCGCGACCATTTGTCACTCGGTCACGCAAATGGGCCATGTAGATAGGATCATCTTCAAAATCAGCGTTGATGCCCGTGCCGTAGCTGTAGTTAAAAATATCAAAATCACCACTCGCCTGATGAACCATGATGCTCGTATCTTGCGCACTTCTAATAAATTGAAATCCGGCCACTCTTGCTTGTGGCGCGACTCCCGTGCCACCAATATTATTCCAACCGACGGCGGCAATAATTCCAGCCACCGCAGTCCCATGGGCCTCACCGACAGGCGAAGGATTTCCAATGTAACCATTGCTCGGTGAGCCGGTGTCGTAGTTGCGGTGCATACCCGGAAGCATGTTCACACTGAGATCAGGATGGGTCACCTCAACTCCTGAATCAGACACGGCGACACGTACACCCGCACCTAACGCGTCGTCGCGCCAAGCCCCCACCACATCTATGTCTTCATCATCGACAGCAAAAGACGGTGGGTCTGCGAAATACGGAGTCGTAAGATTTTGCTCAAGATGCCACTGATACGGGCGTAACAGATCTCCGCGCACGACGATGGTGAAACGGGCCGTGTGAGTGACCGCCGCTTTGGTGGCCGTGATTTCAAATCCTGGATAAGTTTTTCCCGACTCCGAAGGAGTTCCGGAGAGGACGGCCTGATTGGCAATGACCGAAAGTGAGAGACCTGCAGGAGGAGCCACTGAAGATGTGAGAACCCATCCACCGCCCGTAAGTCCACCGATGGCAGCATAGCTGTAAGGCAGATCTTGAAAGGCATATTGAATGGTGCTCGAAGAGGTAGGAAAACTCCAGCCCGGCGTGGTTCCACTGGATCCACTTCCGCCGCCGCCGTCACTTCCACCCGTCGTCTCGCTCCCGTTAGCTTCAGGCGCTTTTGTAGAAGTGGCGTTACACGCCACTAAAAACATCAGCACAATGAAAAGGGACATTTTCAAGACGAGACTCCTCTAGAGACATGTCGGTCTAAAATGAGGAAATTTTTAGGGTTTTATAGAGAGGAATTGGGGTGATCAAGGATCTCCCAATCTAAGCGCTTGAAGAGCCCTGTCCCTTCGAGACAAGTCCTCAATTCCACATGAGACTGGCCCTGGCCTGTCGCAAGAAGGTAGCTCTTGATCTGAGGGTATGCTTGCTCAATTTCGCATGGACACACCGACTGAAACTGTCCGCTACTTTGCAATGAAGCCTTACCCACGGCCTTCAGTACACCTGTAAAGATACCCACGAGACCGTTGTCTTCCCTCTCAACGAGAGGCAATCCTGCCACGCCAGCAGGCAAATCAGTGGCAGCGATAACCCAAAAACCAGGACGCTCACTTAGTCGTGGCAAATGAGCGAGATGATCCTGCGCCCGAATGGCCACGGCACCCGAGAGCCAACGCCAACGACGGCCACTTTGCTCAAAACCGCTGCGCGCCTGAACCTCTTTGCGACCAAGCCTGATAGCGGATTTAGATCTTGCTGTGTTTTTTGCAGCTGTTGCCGGCGCTCGCACTTGCGGGGCCAGCACGAGAATCTGCTGTGCGGGTGCTCGCAGGTTTTTTGGTGCACTCACGATCACTGGGCGCGCAGAATCTTGTTCACGTGGGAACAAGGCATAAACAATCACGGCCATGAAGATGAGAGCAATAGACCAACGTCTCATGCAAGACTTGTCGGCTGAATGGATAAAGAGATTACTGGAGTTTTTTCTTCAGGAAATTCATGCCCTCAAAAACTGCGTCTTGAGCAAATAGGAAGGTATTGATGTGTCCCCAGAAGCTCACTAAGTGCAATTGAGCGTCCACACCTTGATCGCGCAAAAGATTTTGCATGTGAGATGACTGCACGGCCTCCACCAGACGATCTGTTTCACCATGATACATGAACATCGCCGGTGCCCATGGGCCCACATGATTCACCGGTGAAGCCTCTTTGTATTCCTTGAGGCGTTGATCACGAAAGCCATCCAGAAGATGCGTAATGATCGGTGAGAACGGATACCAACTGAGGTCATAGGGCGCGCCACCGGAAACAATCGCGGTGAGAGCAGGAGTCTTGGTTTTCTCACCCTCCAACATCGCCCACTGAGTGATGATGTGACCGCCGGCGGAGTAGCCCCAGCCCGCGAGTTTGTTTGTATCGACTTTGACTTCAGCGGCATGCTGCTTGAGCCACGCGACCGCTGCGGAAACATCTTCGATCTGCGCAGGATAACGGTGTTCAGGGGCAAACCGATAGGAGATATTCATCACTACAAAACCGTTTGAAGCCAACAACTCTGCTGTACGAGTCATGTCTTCACGATGACGGCCACCCCAGGATCCTCCGTGGACCATAATGACGCCAGGATAAGTCTTGTCGTCTTTCGGGCGCACAATATCAGCAGAAAGTTTTCCGCTGTACTCCACTGTTTTGGATTCAAATGCATAAGGACCCCATTCGGTCCCCATGCTCAGAAGAAAAATCCAGTGAAGAAAACTCGCCATACTAACCGTTCAGTTTGCGAAGCACGTAGTGAAGGATGCCTGAGTTTTTATAGTACTCAAGCTCGTTCGCGGTATCAATGCGTGACTGGAATTCAGTCTTCACCACTTCGCCATTGCTGCGCAAAATATTTGCGTGAATGATGGCCTTTGGGCCCATGGTAGAAATGCCTGTGAGGCTAACTGTTTCTGTACCATCAAGATTAAGTGATTTGCGATTTTGTCCGTTGGTGAACACAAGAGGAATGACCCCCATGCCGATCAAGTTTGAGCGGTGAATGCGCTCAAAGCTTTCTGCGATAACAGCTTTAATACCGAGCAAACGTGTGCCTTTAGCGGCCCAGTCACGTGATGAACCCGTGCCGTATTCTTTACCTGCAAAGATCACCAAAGGTGTGCTGGTTTTTTTGTAGGTTTGAGCTGCTTCGTAAATAGTCGTCTCTTCGCCCGAGGTGACAAGCGTGGTGAAGCCACCTTCTTTGCCAGACTTCACCATTTCGTTTTTGAGGCGAATGTTCGCAAACGTTCCGCGAGTCATGACTTCATCATGCCCGCGACGAGCGCCGTACTGGTTAAAGTCCGCTGGCTTCACGCCGCGATCAACGAGGTACTTACCAGCTGGAGTTTCTGGCTTGAACGAGCCCGCTGGAGAAATGTGATCGGTCGTAATCGAATCGCCCAGCAAACCCAACACGCGGGCGTTGCTGATGTCAGTGATCGCCGCCGGATTTTTTGTCATGCCGACGAAGTACGGAGGATTGTTGATGTAGGTTGATTCTTTATCCCAAGCGAATGTTTCACCGGTCGGCGCATTAATCCCCTGCCAGTTCACATCACCTTTAAACACGTCTGCATAGCGAGACTTGAACATCGCTGGAGTCACGGCACTCGCCATGGCGGCCTGGACTTCAGCTGACGAAGGCCAGATGTCTTTTAAGAACACATCCCGACCAGTCTTATCTTTGCCGATAGGATCTTTCGTTAAATTTATCTTCGTGCTACCGGCGATCGCGTAAGCAACAACCAACGGAGGTGAAGCGAGGTAATTGGCTTTTGTATCGGGTGATACGCGACCTTCAAAGTTACGGTTTCCTGAAATCACTGACGATGTCACCAGCGCGCCGTCTTTGATGGCCTTTGAGAACTGCGGCTTCAAGGGGCCTGAGTTACCGATGCAGCTAGTGCAGCCGTAACCAACCAAGCTGAATCCAACCTTATCGAGTTCTGTCTGAAGACCCGAGGCCTCCAAATAATCAGTCACGACTTGTGAGCCCGGAGCAAGAGAGGTTTTCACCCATGGCTTCACTTGCAAACCAAGAGCGTTGGCCTTCTTCGCCACAAGACCCGCACCGATCATAACTGATGGGTTTGAGGTGTTGGTGCATGACGTGATTGCTGCGATCATTACATCACCATGCGTGATGGTGAAGCTTTCGCCGTCAACAGTTTGTTTCTTACTCACATCATCTGAGGCGACTTTAAAGTCGCCAGTCAAAGCTGTCATATAACCATCAGCCAGATCGGTAAGAGCTACGCGATCTTGCGGACGCTTAGGCCCAGCAAGTGAAGGAACAACTGAAGAAAGATCGAGTTCAAGAGTATCTGTAAAAATTGGGTCGATAGAGTCGTTGCGCCAGAATCCTTGCTCCTTAGCGTAAGCTTCCACCAACTGAACGCGCGCTTCATCACGGCCTGTGAAACGAAGATAATCAATGGTCTTCTCGTCCACCGGGAAGAAACCACAAGTCGCTCCGTACTCCGGCGCCATGTTGGCGATCGTCGCGCGGTCAGCAAGAGTGAGGTCTTTAAGGCCTGGGCCGTAGAACTCAACAAACTTATCCACCACGCCTTTTTTGCGAAGCATCTGAGTGACAGTGAGAACCACGTCAGTAGCGGTAACGCCTTCTTTGGCTTTTCCAGTGAGCTTAAAACCGACGACCTCTGGGATGAGCATGGTGACCGCTTGGCCAAGCATCGCTGCTTCCGCTTCGATGCCACCCACGCCCCAACCAAGAACCGACAATCCGTTCACCATCGTGGTGTGTGAGTCCGTGCCTACGCAAGTATCGCAGTAAGCGATCTCGCGGCCGTCTTCAACTTTTGTCCATACTGTCTGGGCGATGTACTCAAGATTTACTTGGTGACAAATACCAGTTCCAGGAGGAACCACGCGGAAGTTTTTGAAACTCTTCTGTCCCCATTTGAGGAACTTATAACGTTCGCCGTTACGTTCGTACTCGAGCGCTTTGTTCTGCTCGAAAGATTCTTTCGTGGCGTAGTGATCCACGATCAACGAGTGATCAATCACGAGATCAACGGGAACGAGTGGATTAATTTTTTGTGGATCGCCACCTACAAGCTTCATGGCATCACGCATGGCCGCGAGATCCACCACCGCAGGAACGCCTGTGAAGTCTTGCATGAGAACGCGTGCTGGGTAGTAGTTAATTTCGCGCGTAGATTTTTTTGTCTTCGTCCACTGGCCCATGGCCCTGATGTCATCAGCGAATACTGTGAAATCATCTTCGTTACGAAGAAGATTTTCCATCAACACCTTAAGTGAGTAAGGAAGATTTTCTACATCACCTGCACCAGCCGCCTGCGCAGCTTTGAGCGAGTAGTAGTCGTATGATCTGCCACCCACAGTGAGGGTTTTACGGGTTTTGAATGTATCTTTTTTATTGCTCAAGAACGGCCTCTCTTGGAATAGATTTCCAAGAGATACTAACACTTTAGATAGCGTCGTTCAGCTTAAATTGGTGGCCCATTTTGAATTCTGGGGGGGGAATCCACTCTGTGCGGGCTTCTTCTAGCTCGCCCTGCACGACGTTAAATCCTGCATTCACCTCGCTTAGAATCTGGCTGCTAATATTCATCCCCACTGAAACGATGCGATAAGAATTCGCAACTTTTTTGATCAGCACAAGATAGGCCACAGTGAAAGGACTGACGGTCAAGGCCGCGCCAAACGTAGGGTTATTGACCATAAAATAAGACGTCAATTCTGCACGAGTAGACGCGGAAAAGCGCTTGGACCATCGAGCTATTTGAGTATCAGGGGGAAGGTCTGCGTCCATGAGTATGAACACGGCTCCTCCAACGGCAACCGCTCCTTCGTGGAGTCTAGGCGCCCAAGGAAGACTGCCGCACAGAGCTGATTCAGCACGCGTCGTACACGCACCTTTTTCATTGTAGATGGCTACGGCGCCTTTAAGATCTATGCTCGTGGTGAAATCTTGGGCAAACGTAATACTTAACCAAGATAGGATAAAGAGCCCAAGAAACATTAGTTGCAACCACGCACTGTAACCCGTGTGGCGCAGTCACGACAGGCGATCACGTTAAAGGTTGTGTCTGGCGATGAGCCGTTAGCAGAGTTTACTGATATCGGTGCGCCTACAGCTGTGCCGACAGCGCAGGTCGGTGTGTTCGGAGCGACCGCCCAACGCAAAGTGCGTTGGCAGTTATCAAGACTTAGCGGGATTTTTCTTGTCACGTAGTTCGTCACAGTTCCACCAGCGGAGATGGCCGCCCCAGTGGCCGCTTTTGGATTTTTTACGAAGGTAATCACGAGGTCGTAGTTTCCACCGATCCCTGTGTCTGCTCTATTGGTAAGATACATCCCGTTGATGATCACTTGGTTTCTTGTGTCCGTTGCACTGACGGATTTAACACTCAAACGTGGATCTGAGGTCAGGCGGCCGGTATCACGGAAAAGCTTAAGACTGGTGAGCATCGTCGTGCTGTTGACGGCCGGGGCCGCACCCAAAACTGTGGCCGTGCAATTTTCCTTGTTGGCCATGTGCTGATTAATCAACAACATCAAGGATTCGATATCACCGCGCTTTTCAGCGTTTTTTACAGACTTATCCATGTTCTTGCTCATGGTCAGAACCGCCACTGAAATGACGGATAATATAGAGATGGCGACCATGACTTCGATCAAAGACATACCCGACTGAGATTGTTGCAAACGCATAAATGCTCCTGTTAGGTCTAAGTATAAAAGAAGAAAAGAAAATTAGGATGCTTTTTATACCTGACAGAAAAACTGTGACCCGAGTTTCGCTGATATTGGTGACTTGCAGAGAGTCCCTGATTTTCCATAAACATAAGACCCCACAGCACTGCCCACAATTCGATGCACTCACAAATCGTCTCCTTGGGCAAATAGCCGATTTCCTTCCAGCTCGAAAAATCACCTCAATTAACGGAACTTTCGTTTATAATGTAATAAATCAAGTTTGGAGGAAGTTATGAAACCGATCATCGTCTTATTAGCGATTTGCCTGAGCGTCCCTGCCTTCGGTCAGTTTCGATCGACCCCCAGTCAAGCTTTCGGCAGTTTGATCGCACCGGTTGTAGATGGATCTGGTCGATGTGTGATTGGGCACACGACAAACGGTTTCACCATTATGACTGGTGATGGCACCAATCCACTCAATTCCACGATTCAAGGTCTCTCAGTTTGCAAACTCATGGGTGTGGTGCTGCTTGAAGCTGACATGGGAAGCTTGCCAGGAGGAAATTGGCGTAACACTACGGCTGGAGTTGACATTGATCCAGCCACCGCTCCCTGCCGTTTCGAAGGAACTGTCTCAACGACATCCTTGACTGCGATGACCTGCGGAGTTGATCCGTAAGAAAGGCTAAGAATGAGAGTTACTTTTTCGATCCTCATATTTCTTATAAGCGCTTCGGCTTTTGCCCAGTTCCGCTCAACCAACGGGCAGGCTTTTGGAAGTCTTATAGTTCCGGCGTTAGTCTCTGAAGAATGTACGATTGGACATACGACCAACGGATTCGTGATTCGCAGTGGTGACGCCACCAACCCTCAGAACTCCCTGATCCAAGGAACCACGGTTTGCCGACTTATGGGTATTGTGAACCCTGGAGGCACCTTGGTTGCACTCCCCGGCGGAAACTGGCGCAATACTACTGACGATATTGATCCGGCGACTGCCCCTTGCCGTTTCGAAGGAACCGTTTCGGCTACCACTCTCACCCCTATGACCTGCGGTGTAGACCCTTAATTCTTTGACTTGAGTCTTTCCGTGCCCTTCCGATAAGAGTGCATGGAAAAGAACTACACTATCACCCGCGAAAAACACCTCGATCACCTGGTAAGAGTCGTCCCGATTCTTTGCCTCGCCTACGGTATCCAAAGTTTTATGATGATGAACTACGCACAAGGTGGAGCCACCGGAGTGTTGGTCTTCTTATTAGGAGTTTCACTCGCTCTCAGCGTTGTGGCCCTGGTGACCTACGACCATAAACATCATGTGGCCTGGAGCGAAGATTCTTTTGAAGTAAAGGCCCCATGGTCATTCGCGGTGACGACTGTGGCCCGTGAATCAATTCAAAGCATCGACGTGGTGGGCTCTCCGGAAGAATTTCAAACCGTCATAGTTAAACTGCATGATCGTCGCCAATTCACATTCTATTTCACTGACAACGGTCTTGAATTCAAAGCCGCCATGGAGAAAAAAGCCACCGAGCTCTCCCGTGCTGCTTAAGATTCTCGCTCTTGCCGGGCTTGTCATTTCAACTTCGGCGCTTGCCGCTGGGAAAGTTACATTTGTTAAGGGTGAATTTTCCTGTCTTAACTTAAAGAATAAAAACAAGGCCGCCCAGTCTCTTAAGAGCGGAGATAAAATTCTAGCGGGTCGCTCCTACTACACCCACGACCTCTCTCAGGCGGTGGTAAAGCTGCCGGATGGTGCCTGGATCCGTATTGGCTCCGACACAAAATTTGAACTCAAAAAAGAGAAAGAGTACTACACCGTTTTGTTACAAACGGGGACGGTCCGCGTGATGTTTGCGCAAAACCTGCAAAAAGGTAAAACGAAGCGCCTCGTGATTCGTACGCAAGAGGCATGGATTGATACTGCCGGTGGAAAATTCACCGTGACCTACATGCCCATCTTTGAACACACGTCGGTTTATGTGGATAAGGGACTCGTGCAAGTTTCGCCAGTCGCCGACCGAGCGGTCAAAATTCCTGAGACCGTGCACGGCGGGGAATTCTCAGAACTCCTCAAAAGCGAAGGCACTCCTCGTTCGGCCCAGGCGATGAGCGAAAGGCAACAGCAGATGCTGAAAACGTTGATGTTTGCTCAGCTCAAAAAATCCAAAGACTAGATATTAAGCGCACGATTTTCAGTAGCGGCCAAGGCCGCTTCTTTAAACGCTTCCGCATAAGTCGGGTGAGCATGAGACATGCGACCGATATCTTCTGCACTCGCTCTGAACTCCATCGCCACCACAGCTTCAGCGATCAAGTCGGCCACACGTGGGCCGATCATATGCACGCCTAAAACTTCATCGGTGGTTTTGTCGGCGAGAACTTTCACGAAGCCGTCTTTCTCATCCGAAGCGCGAGCACGACCAAGCGCCATCATCGGAAACTTCCCGCTCTTGTACGCGATGCCCTTCTGCTTGAGCTCTTGTTCTGTGGCACCAACGCCAGCGACTTCCGGCCAGGTGTAAACCACGCCTGGAATAAGATTGTAGTTAATGTGAGGCATTTGGCCGGCGAGAATCTCGGCGAGGTACACGCCCTCTTCTTCGGCTTTGTGAGCAAGCATCGCTCCTCTCACCACGTCACCGATGGCGTAAATGCCTTCCACAGCAGTTTTAAGATGATCATCCACGGCAATGCGACCACGCTCATCAACTTTAAGTCCGGCAGCCTCGAGATTCAAACCTTCTGTGTAGGGACGGCGACCTACCGCCATCAAAACATAATCACCTTCAAGCGTAACTTCCGCGCCGCCTTCTTTAGCAGTCGCAGAGACAGTGACTTTGTTACCGTTTCTCTTCACAGTTTTCACGCCATGACCGAGATGAAACTCAACGCCGTCGCGCTTCAAAACTTTTTGTAACTCTTTACCCAGGTCTTGGTCCATGGTGGCGATAATGCTGTCGGCGTATTCCACCACAGACACTTTCGCACCCAAACGTTTAAAGACTGAGCCCATCTCAAGACCAATCACTCCCCCACCAATCACGATGAGATGCTTTGGCACTTCTTGCAACTTCAAGGCTTCCGTTGAGGTGATGATGCGTTCTTTATCAATAGTGACACCAGGAAGATTCGCTGGCTTTGAACCGGTGGCGATGATGATTTTCGGAGCAGTGATTTGCTTATCACCCTCAGCAGTTTTTACCGACACAGTGGTTTTGTTCACAAAACTGCCCATGCCGTAATAAAC
>JAKFUR010000049.1 GCA_021732585.1 Bacteriovoracaceae bacterium | reverse complement strand
ATATGTGGATCATCGGAGTAGGAATCTTCCTCTCCATCCTCTTCTTCGGTCTCACTGTCTACTTCCGCAGTGGGGCGTTCTAGTTCCGATAAATACGGAACTGGACCTTACGGTTTTTCCATTCTTCTTTGTCTTGAATCCCTTGGTCTCCGTAGCTCACAAGGCTCATTTTTTCTTCTGGAATACCCTCTGCCTTAAGTACATTCATCACTTCTTTGGTGCGGTTCTGCGACAGAACTTCATTGGCGACAGTGTTACCACGGGTGCTGGCAAAACCTTCGATAACGACTTTACTGAACTTATCACCGAGGCGCTTGTAGGCGCGTACGACTTTCATGACTTTCTCACGCTCCACCGGTGTGACGACGAAACTGTTGTTGGCGAAGTACACGTTATCCAACTCGATCATGCTGCCGTAAGCATTCTCTTGAGAACGGGTGACGGGCTTAGCGACGGGCGCCGGTTTCTGTGCCACAGGTGCTGGCTTCTGTGGTTCAGGTTTCGTTTCTTCTTCTTGCAGTTTGAAACCAACAAACACGGTGTAGTTGTTGCGCTCTACTTCATCAGTACCCGCAATCCCGCCGCCACCATAGAGAGAAATGGTGTCAGTGGTTTTGTTTTTCAAGGTGACATAGTAATCACCTTCGTCCTGGCGCTCATCAGCGTTGAGAGTAAAGTTGCGGTAGGTCTCAAAGTTGGCGTTCCAGTCAGCATTCAAATCATAAGAAAGACCGAACTGAGTGAGGGCGAGATTGCGCTGATCGACAATCTCATATTCTGCTTTTGGAGCGTGACCGTAACCTAATGAGCCCAAGACATGCCAGCGCGTCCAATGCTTCTCAAGAACGGCCCGGATCCCACCTGTGATGGTGCGAGCCGTGGTGAAATTTTTACGACGGCCAGTGGGGATGGTGATGAAGGGATTAATTGAGAAACCCAAATCATCTCCACGATCAGAGAGGAGATACTTCGCACGCAGATTCACATCACCCAATGACGTATATTACTCGTCGAGGACTTTGTTCTGTACGCCGATAACGTCGAGCCCCATGGCAAGCTTGTCACTGAAATAGCGTGTATAGCCCAAAGTTAAAACGTTGTTGTAGCTGATGATGTCGTTTTGAACTTCATCAATATTTTCGTCTGTGTAGTAGAAAGGGGTGTGGACGTGAGCAAAGCTTCCGAGCCATACGTTTTTCCCGTTAAATCTCTCAGAATAGCTATCTTCTAGGATGGAGTAGCGATAGCTGTCTGTGAATTGGTAGCCCTTGAGATCAATGGCCAAGGCATTCACACTGAGAACGAGGGCAAAAAACAAGACAAGCTGACGCACGGTGAACTCCCAAAAAAAGCCCCCTCTTTCGAGGGGGCAATTATTAACTTTGTCTTAAAGTTTAGTGCTCGGTGCTATCGGCAGGCAACTGGCTTCTTCGTTTTAATGGTGAGGCTTGGCATCGTGCGCAGACGTGTGTCATCCGAGAACACGAGGTTAACGGCTTTACCAGAAACACCCTGGAGTTCAGAGCGGGTCAAGACGAACATATCCTTAGCAGAGAGAGATTTCACCATGGTGTAGCAGGTGTAGTCACCGCAGCGTGAAGTGCCGCGAGCAAACTCATCTTCGTACAGAGTGCTCATAGGTGCTGCATGAGTTGACCAGAACGCTGGGTTTTTCAAGCGCTGCCAGCCGGCCAGAGTAAACTCGCGACCCGAGCACTTGCGAAGACCGTCGGCCGAAAGGCAAAGTGACTCAGTATCCGCATGACCGTCTTGGATGACCTTGGTGATATCAAGATTGAGAGAAACATCGATCACTTGGTCAGTAACGATCGGCATATCAAAGCTCACGTACACCATGGCGTCTTTCACGGTGCGACGGTTAAGGCTCGCAACGTTTGAGTTCGTTGATGTACCGTAGATCGTTGACAAGCGTGAAGTGGTCCCAGAGTTAGAGTTCAAGTAAGGAAACGTTACACCGGTTGGGTTAGCCGAGGCGCGTGCCAAGACGCGACGTTCTTCTGTCTCAAAGCATTCTTGACCTTGGCGGCGAGCTTTACCGCTGAGGTTAATATTCAGAGTGTTGCCAGTTGATGGGATGAGGGCAGACGAACCTGCGTAAACTCCCTCGGCATTCGGGCGGAAAGTGAAATCAATCGTACAGCTTCCTGGAAGGATGATCTGACCACATGTTCCGCGTGAACCCGGATAAGTTCCACCGCTGAAGCTGAAGGCCGCGCCATTAATATTGTATGAGGCAAGGTTCACTGGCATCTCGCCAATGTTACGGACTTCAACCAAGCGTGAGTTTACGCTTCCAGAGTTTACAGTTCCGAAATCAATATTGCCGGTGTTAGCACCATCGATGACCAACTGGCCTGGACGCATAGGAGCGGCGGTGGTTGTTCCAGTGACAGGGATGTTGATCACAGTCGGGGTTGAGCTGCTCGGACGCTTGTGTGTGACACGGACGATATCATTGTGAGTACCCACTTGAGTCGAAGAATAATCCACATTGATAGAGCAAGCTGTCGCAGGTGGGAGTAAGTTAGGGCAATTGTGGTTCATCGAGAACGGTGCGCCACCTAAAAGGGCGATGCTGAGTTCTTGATCTGTGCTGCCGGTGTTCTCCACCACGATGCGATCCGTGCGCACCGGTGAGTTGACCTGTGAAGAACCAAAATTCACAGAAGATCCGCCGCCAATAGGACGTGCGCTCAAGCTTGAAGACGAGGGAGCAAGTTTTTCGCCAACAAGTGGCATACGAACTTCTTTCGTGACTGATGGATTTGATTTAAGAGCGTAGGTCGCGATCAATTCATCAGAATAGCGACCCACGGCCGAAGCGTGGAACTCGATATCAAGAGCGCAGCTGTTGTTCGGGAGTTGTTCAGAAGCACAAGTACCGTTTGTTCCTGGGAAAGTACCGCCGCGGTAACGGAAGTTCGTCCCTTGAGCAAAACGATAAGTGACAATCACGTCTTCTGTGTTTGGATTAAGTTGGTTGAGCTGAGCTGCAACAGGAGCATCGTCAGTTTGGAAATCCATCTGCGCGCCGCCGGCCACTGGAGTGAGAACGATCGGGTTAAGGTTGTCGGCCAGGCGCTCACCGCGAAGAGGAATTTTCACAACTTTAGTTTTTGCAGGATCTGACTTTAAAGCGTAGGTGGCGATCAAGTTGTCGTTGAACACACCCGGAGTGGCCGAGTGGAATTCGATATCAAGGTTGCAATCAGAGGTAGGAAGTTGTTCGGCCGCACAGCTACCGCTCGTGCCAGGGAAGCTGCCGCCGTTCCAGCGAAAGTGTGAACCATTTTCGAAAGCGTAGGTCACAACGATATCTTCAGTATTTGGGTTGCGTGCGCCAAGCACACCGTTGATTTGAGGGAGACTCGTCACCACACTCAGGTTGGTTCCACCGTCTGGATTGGAGATCACCATCTCGCGCAGTGGATCGGCAATCACACCAGGGAGCGTGCGCGCTTCGATCGTAGGGTTCTTCAGGTGCGGGTTACCGCAAGCGGTAGCGAGAATAACCAAAGCGAGGGTACTGCAAAAGCGCTTCACAACGAACTCCTTGAAAGACGAAAGATGTGAAGATTGTAGCGAGCTTAAGCGCGTCCCAAGGGCGAGCGTGTAACTCTTATAGGGTCTTTATTAAGGGTGTCTAAACATTTGACAGTGCTAAGTATCTACAATGGCAGCGTCATGAGCGACTGACCGTAACTGTCACCATCTAGAAAACTTATGATCTATTCCCCGATGTATTTTTGGGGATGAATTATCATTAAGACTTTAAAAGTTCTTAATGAAGGTTCTTTATGCGCATTTTTGCAGCTTTGCTCTCTCTTTGTTTCATTTTTTCAGCTGAGGCCCATCAAGGCCGCCCTCGAGGAAGAAATCACACACACAATCATCACCACCAGCAACGGGATTGCCAAAATACTTTTGTAGCTCGAACTCAAAGTGAGCTAGCCGATTACGAAAGTCTTAGAACTCAATCCGGCGTTGATAGAAACCTTCATATCAACACAGATATCACAGCGACTGATCTTAGGATTGCGACGGACTGTGAGATTAAAATCAAGAGTCACGTGAAAATCAACGTCACTCATGTGGTTGCGCTGTTCGCTGAGAAAATTGATTTTGGAAACAAGGCAGAGATTCTGTCAGCCGATCTCTATGTGAAGACTGCGAAGAAAATTAAACTCGATGACCATCTCGAGATTACAGCTCAACGAATGCTCATTGAATCCGATGAAGAGATTAAGTTTAAAAACAAATCCATTCTTACTGCTGACATCGGGATCTTCAATGCTCCTGATTGCGACGTTAAGCCTCATGCGACACGGCTCGTGACCCAAGAGCTCGGAACATGTTTCAACAAAGCACCATTCTACTTAAAGCTTGAGGTGGCGCCTGCCTCTGGCGACGCGCCTCTGAATGTGGTCTTCGATGCCTCAAAGAGTTTTGGACTGCTTGATAAATTCGTTTATCACTTCGGTACAACAGACACACTTGAAACGACGTCAGAGGGTGCTGCTTACACTTACGTAACACCGGGTAGCTTTTCGTCGCGTTTGGAAGTCAAAGGCTCTTTTGGCAGCCTCTATTCACCTGTTCAGATTATTGAGGTGAATGCGCCACCCGTTGTAAATGCAGAAATTCATCATGAAGTCCTGCGTGTGAATCCACCAGGAGTCATTTTCTCAACGAAGGAAGTGCCCGCAATCGAAAATCTCAAAGAGTTTTTGTGGGATTACGGCGATGGCTCTAACATCGTCGTGCCTTACGCTCTTTCGGCAGTGGGTTTCATGTATCATGACTACGCCGTCGAAGATGACTACACCGTGCGCTTACGCCTTAAGAACCAGGCCAACGTCGTTACGCCGCCCATCCAAAAAGTCATCAGTACTTTTATCGATTCACTTCCTAGTCCGAGATATAGCATAAGCAGTTTCAAGGGTGAGGCGCCTTTTACAGTTGATATTCAGGCCTTGGAGACAGTTGATGATGCTGGTCAGCCGTTACGGTACAAGTGGTTCTTTAGTGACACGATGGAGACCATATCGTCGGGTCCGACTCGCCAAGTTCAGCATACTTTTACTCAACCTGGTATTTATCAAGTTCAACTCAATGTCATGGACTCCCTGAACGGTAGTCGCACCACCATTATTCCCATCTACGTAGGTCAGGCCAATGCGCTTGCCTCATTGCCCCCTATTGCACTCATTGATTCGACGGATCGTTTCGGCGAGGCGCCACTCAATGTCGGGTTAAGCGCTGCGCGCTCCTTTGATCCCGATGGCATGCCGGGTCAGACGATGACCTATCGCTGGAGTTTCTTCGACTATGGTCGAAACCAAAACGTCGTGTTTCTCGGACAGAACTTGTCCTACACGTTTATCAAACCAGGTTCAATTCAAGTGGTACTCACTGTCACAGATGTGACTGGGCAACAAACAGTGACTTCAGTTCCAGTGTTTGTCAGTGGGATAGCTCCGACTCCGGGAGGCTTCAACGTCCTCACAACCGGAACGCCTATGAGGTATGGCTTCAATGTGAATGCCTTTCTCTTGGAAAATAGCTATTCATTTGAGTCGCTACAGTGGGACTTCGGTGATGGGACTTATGCCACGGTTCCAAACGTAGACCATACATTTCCTGCTCCCGGAAGTTACAATATAACTTTGAGGATTCGCAAACCTGAGGGTGCCTATGAGACCTATACCCAGGCGTTGCAGGTAACCGCGACGCCAGCGCCGCAAACAGCAAGTTTCACAACGAATGGCAATCGCTACAATCTTGGCGAGGCCAAGACATTTACCGCCATCACAAGCAATCCTGCAGACGTCGCAACAACTCACTTCACTTGGCATTTTGGTGATGGTCAGTCGGTGAGAGGTATTGGAACTAGTTTCAGTACCGTCTCGCACATCTACGCAGCGCCAGGTTCATATCGTGTAACTCTTCATGCTCAGTTTGCTACAGGTCTGGCAAATTTCTTTCAAATTTTTCTCACGCCCAATACACCTCCTGTGCTGGGAGTACTTAAAATCTACGGATTGCCAGCCAGTGCTCCTTCGAGATTAGGTTTTGCTCCTCATGAAACGGCAACAGATAGTGATGGTTTCATTCAAACTTATGTATATGAGTTTGGTGATGGCAGCGCTCCTATCACGAGCACGCAAGGATACCTCGAGCACACGTACGAGGCCGCTGGGACCTATTCTGTGAAGATCACAGCTATTGATAACAACGGCGGTAGAACCTCACGAACAACAGGGATAACGCTGGCTGCAAATCAAGCTCCAATTGCATCGATTAAGCTTTATCTGCCTCCTAATCTTACTGCTCCTATAAGAATTGGCTTTGCGGCGTATGAGCAATCAATCGATGCTGACGGATTTATAAACCAATACGAATACGACTTTGGTGACGGGGAAATTGTCACCACTCAAGAAGGCTATCTCGAGCATGACTATAATACTGCAGGAAGCTATCGCTTGGGACTCCGTGTACGTGATGACAAAGGACTTTGGTCTGAGAAAGTATTTTATGATTTAGTTGTTCTCGCGAATCAAGCCCCAATCGCTCGCATGTCTGTTGATGTCTTTGACGCGACGGCACCTGGTCGAGTGGGTGTAGAAGTCTGGCGTACATCAAGTGACTCTGATGGTTACATCACTGAGTATGAATACGATTTTGGAGATGGAACGATCTTACTTGATAATGATGGGTATGAGCAGCACAGCTATACAAGCGCAGGAAGTTATACGATTAAAGTTCGAGTAAAGGATGACAAAGGGCTTTGGTCGCTTCCTGTTGAACAGAGCGTGACGATTGCACCCAATCAAAGACCGATCGCCATCAATACGATTTACAACAATGATTACATTGCACCCACAAAATTAGGAATGAACGCTGGAGTGAGTTCTTTTGACCCAGACGGCTACCTCAGTCTTATTGAATATGATTTTGGAGACGGAACTTACATTACGAGAAGTACAGCAGAGTCTTATATTGAGCATGAATACACAGTGCCAGGGCCTTATATCGTTCGAGTGAGAGTGTCGGATAATGACGGGTTATGGTCCGAGTATGCTTCAGCCAGCATCGAAATTAAATCAAATCAGCCTCCCATCGCGCGGTTGCGTCTAGAAAAGGATGGCACGGAACTTCCTATCACTGTAACCGCGCTCGCTTGGGATAGCACAGATGCTGACGGCTTTATTCCTAAATTTATTTATGATCTTGGAGACGGAAATTTCATAGAGTCAAATAGTGGAAGCAAAACTTTTAGTTTTAATAGTCATGGCACTAAGACTGTCGGACTAAGGGTTCAGGATAATAAAGGAACATTGTCAGCAAGAGTAGAAGCTCAAATTGAACTTGTCGCAAACCAAGCACCAATCGTAAATTTTACAGCGACAGTATTTGATTCTGTTGCTCCTGGACGTGTCGGCATTGAAGCCTACCAACTCAGTAGTGATTCGGACGGGTATCTTACTCAATTTGAATATGACCTGGGAGATGGAACGTTCCTAACGACGAGTGATGGTTACGTTGAGCACGAATACATAGAGGCCGGCACGTACAGTATTCGAGTTCGAGTGCGAGACGATAAGCAGCTTTGGTCTGAGTATGCAGTTAAGGAAGTTTTGATCCGAAGCAATCAAGCGCCAATAGTTATCACTAATTTTTTCCAATTTAGCCAATATGCGCCAACAAATATTCAAGTTAACGCCTGGGATACAATCGATACGGATGGATTCATTGCGGAGTTTCGTTTTGATTTCGGTGACGGGACTCTCGTTTCATCCACACAGGCCTATCAACAACATACCTATACGTTACCAGGCCTCTACTTAGTCAAAGTGGAGGCGCTCGATAACAAAGGTGCGTCTGGTTTTGCAAGCTTCCAAATCGAAGTAAAACAGAATGCCAGCCCAGTCGCTCAACTCAACTTAAATCCGGGTGAGCCATTCTTTGTAGGGAGAGAAATCACTGCCTCTGCTTTTGGTAGTATTGACCCAGATGGAGCAATCGTCGATTACCAAATTGATTGGGGAGACGGAGCGAGGTCTTCAGGTGTTGAGGTCAAGCACACCTATGCAGCGGCCGGGCTCTATGATGTTCGACTTACGTTAAGGGATGACTTTGGAAATTCTTCAGAATTGGTTCGCACAATAGATGTGAATGAAAACTCACCGCCGATCGCAGAAATCCAAGTTTCACCTGATGTGCTCAAGCAGTATGAAATTATCACGTTTGAAGCGACCAATGCGGTTGATCCTGAAGGGCACTTAATCTCCTATAGCTGGGAGTTCAGTGACGGCGAGAAGGATTATGGAAAAAAAGTTCCTAAATTCTTTAAAGAACCAGGTCAGTTCTCAGCAAAGCTCATATTGATAGATCAATATGGCGCAAAAACGGAATTGACTCAAATCCTAGAGGTTGAAGAGAGTGATATCTCGCTCCCGACTCCTGTGATTGCGGTAAATGATACAGACGGGAAGAACTACCATCTGGTTGTTGCTGACGGCAAAAGATCGAGCTCCATTCTTTCCGCTATTGCGAGCTATGAATGGGATTGGGGGGACGAGAGCCCTCTTGAAAGTGGAGTCGAGGTATCACACTCATACGCTGAAAGTGGTGAGTACACCATCAGGCTAAAGGTCACGGACACGGAAGGAAATACAAACACCACGTTCAAGGTTATTCAGTACGAAGACATCAATTATGACTATGAACCCATCTCAGATGCGACTCTTCTCGTCGCAGGGTTGGACGTTAAGGGTTTCAATCCAAGAAACGCAAGAGTCGATCTTTCGCTTGAGGGTCTCGAGCTTGCTGGTGGTCTTACTTCTGTGCAAATCAATGATGTGGAGGTTTCGCTCATTGAGAACAACCCCACAAGAATCTCCTTTAACGCAAATTGGTTGGATGATCGCAACGAGCTAAAGATTGAAACATACGACGAAAATGGAGGAAAGGTTGCAAAGGAGTTCGTAATCTATGCAGGCAGTCGAACGATTCAGTTTGAGTTAAGTAACGTAACGCCTGATACGGTCTTAAGGCTGCATCATACAGAAAATAAAGAAATTTTTGAAGAAGTGAGAACTTCGCAAAATGGTGTCGTCAGTATAACGAACGTTCCTGCGAAGCCTACTTTTGTCTTTTCGAGTAACCCACAAGGGCAAATAGCCCATGATCTTTTGAGTGGTTCAGAAAATGCGCTCATTATACCGATGGAAGATTTTGCAGCTCCTGCACCCGCGAACTTTGATCTTGCGAATGGGGCAGCCGGGTGGGTGAGTAGTCAGGGCAGTGTCGCAGTCGTTGGGAGTGAGCAGAATAAATTTGCTGAAATCAGTCTCACTTCAGGCCGTGAAGTAATTCTTTCTCATACTGCACAGCCAAATTTTGATAAGCCTTTTGTTGTTTCGAAGAGAGAATATCGAAGTGCTAATCCTAACGCGGTTGTGTTGACTCTTTTAAGGAATAGCTCAGGAAGAGTGGAGTATTCTTTTGCGCGGATGGATGAGGGACTTTTTAAGGGTGGTGAGTATTATCTGACTCCTGATCCTTTAAGCATGGTTGCAGTCCAGGATACGACGCTTGAGACAAGGTTGGCTTTGTATAGTTTAGAAAACAGCACAGTAAAAAAGAATCCTTTTCTCGATACTTTATACGCTCACGCTCAAACAACAACAGGAGTCTCGGGTCAAATCCAAACCGGGCCATCCTCTGTGACTGTTGAGGGATTTAAGCTCAAGGCAATTAACTGGGAATCTGGGCTTAAAGATAGTAGCAAAAAACTTAGTAACAGATATGCATGTGGAATTGGTTTCGGTCCGAACACTCCAGGCGCATTTGATAGTAACGACCCGCGATTCTCATTCAGCGTAGCATCAGCACTGACACAAGAGTTAGAAATTGTAGGTGTCGTAGGATTTTGGGCGAGAGGGGAAGGAGCATCGATTGGTGGTGTGAAAGTGTTAATGACCGCTGAGGACTCACGAATTGGTTTACAAGATTCTCGCTGCTACATTGGACAGTCGTCTGCTGGCAGTTCGGCTAAAAGAATTTGTAATGTTGGGGTTACTTATGAGCAGCCAATTACAACGGCGATGACCCAGGCTAATCCAGGAAACTTTAAGGTGGCATATTTAGACCAAATGATGTTTCAAGGAGAGCGCATTAGTTTGAAGCTTGTTGTCATTGCAAAAGAAAAATTTGAGGAGCTTGGGGGGGAATCGAAACGACTAGTCATTCTAAATAATTATCAGCAAATCGTGAATAGTGCAGATGTAC
>JAKFUR010000174.1 GCA_021732585.1 Bacteriovoracaceae bacterium | reverse complement strand
GAAAACCTACGTCTTGAAGCGGCCTTCGATGACTTTAAAGTCATCTCGGATCAGCCTATTCGTTACAAAGGTGATGGAACCGCTCCCGGCCCGTTTGATTATTTCCTCGCATCGTCAGCATTGTGTGCTGCCTACTTCGTGAAAGTCTATTGTGTCGCCCGTGACATTCCCACTGATGAGATTCGCATCTCGCAAGACAACATCGTTGATCCCGACAATCGCTACAATCAAACTTTCAACATCGAGATCGAACTGCCGGAAGGCATTTCTGAAAATGATCGTGAAGGCATGATTAAGGCGATGGATCGTTGCACTGTGAAGCGCGTGATTCAAAATACGCCGACGTTTAAGATAAATCCAAAGACCCTCGGAGCAGAAAATAAAAGACTCCTCGATGGCATCCTGAACCCGGATCAGAAAACGATCATCGCTGGGAAAGATTCATCTCTCGAAGACACTTTGGTTAAAATGACCGGGCTGATTGAAAATCTCGGCATAAAGCTTGAAATCGCTTCTTGGCGCAATCCAGTTCCACACGTGTGGTCAGTACATATTCGCGATGCGGATTCGCCTATGTGCTTCACTAACGGTAAAGGGGCGACGAAGGCTGCCGCGCTTTGCTCGGCGCTGGGCGAGTATCTTGAGCGTTTGAGCACCAATTATTTCTATAGCGATTTTTATCTCGGCAAAGAGATTGCTGAGGGGGAGTTTGTTCATTACCCCACCGAGAAATGGTTTAAGGCAGGGCCCAAGGATTCAATTCCAACCGGACTCATGGACAAGCACTTGCTAGATGTCTATGGCAACGACGGTGAGCTGCGCTTTTCTCATCTCTACGATACGAACTCAGGTGCGGTTGAGCGCGGAGTATGCGCCTTGCCATTTACTCGTCAATCAGATCAACAAACCGTTTATATTCCAGTGAACCTCATCGCCAACGTTTTTGTCAGCAACGGCATGAGCGCGGGCAATACTGTGGCCGAAGCCCGTGTACAAGCGCTCTCAGAAATTTTTGAACGCGCGGTGAAGAATCAAATTATCACTGAAGGTCTTACGTTACCGGATGTCCCGCGTGAAGTTCTGATGCGCTTTCCAAAAATCATGGAAGGCATTCAGAAGCTCGAGGAGCAAGGCTTTCCCGTTTACGTGAAAGACGCTTCATTGGGCGGGCGCTACCCCGTGATGAACGTGACCCTTATGAATCCACGCAACGGCGGTGTGTTCGCGTCTTTCGGAGCGCACCCGAATTTTGAAGTGGCCCTCGAGCGCACCCTCACAGAACTTCTCCAGGGGCGCAGCTTTGAAGGACTAAATGATCTAATTCCGCCAACGTTGAATGAAATGGCGGTACAAGAGCACAACAACATCATCGATCACTTTATTGATTCTACGGGCGTGATCTCGTGGAAGTACTTTAAGGCGACCTCGGATTTTGCATTCGTAGATTGGAACTTCTCGGGCTCGACACAAGAAGAGTTCGACTACCTCATGGGTATTCTCAAAAGTCTCGATAAAGAAGTCTATATCGCAGACTACGAGGAGCTCGGTGCGAAGGCGACACGCATTCTCGTGCCTCGTTACTCAGAGATTTATCTGCCTGAAGAGATCATCTGGGATAATCATAACCGCTCGCTCAAATTCAGAAGCGATGTTCTTAATCTCCATAATCTTAACGAAATAGAACTCACCGCCTTGGTGACTCGTCTTGAGGAAAGCGAGATCGATAACTACACCACGGTAGCCGAACTCATCGGTGTGGCCTTTGATGAAAATGCGGTATGGGGTCAACTCACGATCGGCGAACTCAAGGCATTGAGCTATCTCGCCCTCAAGAAATTTGATGAGGCCAAGGCAAACGTAGAGATGCTCTCCACATTTAGCAATAGCCTGCCAGAGCGCAAGAAGTTCTATCAGCTCTTGAATGTGCTCTTGGACATTCAGCTTGATCCTGAACTGCAGGAGACGGATTTCGCTGGGGCACTCACACGCATGTACGGTGTCGCTCTCTTTGATGCCGCCTCTGGTTCGATCTCTGGGGGGGTACGGTTTTATGGCATCACCGAGACGGATGAAAACCTTACGGGGATTGATAAGCACCGCAAGCTCATGGCGAGCTATGAAAAACTCAGCCGCGCTCGAGGATAGAGCGTAGCAATGCCCTGTTACAGAAAAATTTCACGATATATATATCGGAGAATGGATTTCAGGTACTAAGTCCCTCAGGAGCCCCCCATGAATAAGCTTAGGTCTTTATTTGCAATAATAGTTTTCTGCTTTTCGCCCTTGGCGATGGCGTCCTTAGATTTCGAAGCGGTTTTTAATGAACCAGGACTCAAAGGCGAAGCGACTCGCACCCTTGAGGAACGCTTTCTCAAATTACTGAACATGGCACCGGCCGGCTCTGAGGTCCTTCTTAATATCTATGGTCTGAAGATGCCGTATATTGCGGAGGAGCTAGTTAAAGCGCAAGAGCGCGGTGTGAAGATCGGTGTAATTCTGCGAAATTTTGATGACGCCGAAAGTGTGAAATCGCTCAGCATTCTTAAAAATGGTTTAGGTCAGTGCAGTTTCGGAAGTTGTCTCAAAGTATGTGGGCTTGCGTGCAGCGCACCTGCGTTTAATCATAACAAGTTCATGCTGTTTTCAAAGCTCTCAGATGGCACTGAGAATGTAGTCGTTCAAACGTCTAACAACTTTTGGCCGAGTGAGAGAAATAACTACAACGATTTTCTCATCTTAAAAAACAATACGGCCTTGTACCAAGGTTTGAAGAAGTACTGGTTAACACTTAGAAAAGGAAATAAAAATCCTGGGCTTCCAGTGCAGATTTCTCCTGACGCTAAACTTCATATCTTCCCTAAGCGGCTTATTAGACCTCATAGTCCAGCGCTAGCGCTATTCAGAAGTATCAAGTGCGCTCCAGGCTCAATCGTCCACTTGGCCCATTCACGCTTTACCGATCCGCGCGCCGACATAGCCGTGGCACTGGCGGATTTAAAGCGAGACGGTTGTGACGTAAAACTTTTGATCAAAAACGACGTAGGAGTTGAAAGAGTAGGGCCGCTGCGGGTCGTGGGAGATTCGCCGGGCCTGAAGATCAAAAGAATCTTAGGCGATATTTTGCATCTATTTCCTTATGAGGAAGGAGTCGATGGGCGCCCCTACCAGGAAGGCGATCCCATTAGAAATGCGCTCCACTCGAAAATTATCTTGATTCATGCGCCTATGGGAGATGACCCCGCTCCTCGTAAGCTTGTGGTGGTGGGAACTCATAATTTTGATGTGCCGTCATTGAAGTTGAATAATGAAATTATGTTGGAACTCAGCGACGACAAGCTGTTTGATGTCTACCACGCTTCATTTGATCGTTTGCTTGGGCAGTTCAATGAGCTAATAGCGGAGTAGTATGCTCTGACGAGAGTCTATTAAGCTGCCTTTAAAAGCTGACGATAATAAGAGATGTCGGTTTTTTCACTCCTCCTAGGATTGCTGCCCCTGCTTGCCGGATGCCTTAAGGTGCAGCCCGGTGAAGTCGTGTACGCCGGGAATACGCTAGACGGCCAACTCAAAATCGAGATGGGATTGGCGAGCTCATGCTACGTGCATGAGGGCGCGCTCTGGTGTGCCGGCAACCACGAAACGATTGGTGTTCAGACGAATTTCCTCAACCAGGGAACTCCACAACGTGTTATTGCGTCGGGAGTTGAAAGCGTCGAAATCGGCGACGAGCACGCCTGCGCTCGAGTCAACGACGACTTGTACTGCTGGGGAGAAAACCCTGACGGTCAGGTCGGTGATAATTCGACCAGTGACAGACCGACTCCTGTCCTGATCATTGATGGCGGTGTGCAATCCTTCGCCGTGGGGAGTGATCATAGTTGCGCAGTCGTCAGCGGAGCGCTTAAGTGTTGGGGCCGTAACACGAGTTACCAATTGGGCGACGGACTGACCGCTGACGTGCTCATTCCGAAGACGATCATCGCTTCGGGAGTGACGAAGGTCTTCGCGGGTTTCGGAACCACCTGTGCCACTGTCAACGGAGTGCTCAAGTGCTGGGGAGAAAACTCGGACAACGAAGTCGGCACCGACACGGGCACCGATGTCCAAACTCCGACGACGGTCTTGAACAAAGCAGTCTCAGAGATGAGTTTCACAGAATACAATACCTGCGCTCTTGCGGGGAGCACGGCCTACTGCTGGGGTGATTACTACGCCTCAAACACTCCTGCGATTTTTTTAAATGGCGTCTCGCAGCTCTCTAGTGGTGCAGAATTCACCTGCGCCATCCTATCCGACGACCTTCGCTGCTGGGGTTGGTACCGTTACTATCTCCTCGACGAAAATGATCCTTATGAAGACTCGGCCTGGCAACAGGTGGGCACTGTCGCCAAAAATGTGGACTATGTCGCTGCCGGTGGCTACGGAGGTCTTTGTTATGTGCGCGGCTCACAGGTCTATTGTGGCGGGGAAGATTACGACGGAACACTCTTCCGCGGGTCGAACGGAAGTTACGTCCTCGACTTCGTCAAAGTCTTTGATGAACCGTTCACAAAACTCAAAGCTCTCGGGCCTGCCACTTGTGGCAGAACGGCGGGTGGTCAGATGTATTGCGCGGGTGGAGGAGCCGGCTCGCGGTATTTCGGTTTCTTGCAAGGGAACGCCTATCCCACATTTACAGCAGTTGTGAGTGGAGTGAGCGACTTTGGCCTTGCTTCCTCCCTTGGTTGCTACGTACGGAGCGGTACTCTTGAGTGCGCCGGCATCCACACGGTCTGGACGCTAGGAGATGGTGCGACCACGACGTCAACGACCCCGATAACGATTGTTGCCTCCGGAGTGACAGATGTAGAGCTTGGCCCGAGTAATCAATGCTACATCGAAGCTGGAGCACTTTACTGCTGGGGCGAAGGTGGCAACGGCCTGCTCGGGCAGGGTGATACCGTTGATGCCACCACTCCCGTTGAAGTGATCAGCAGTGGCGTCACCAAGGTTTCCATGAGTAGTACTATCATCTGCGCCGTTGTATCCGGTGATCTCTACTGCTGGGGACGCAACAACAGCGGGCAAGTGGGCCTGGGCACGATAAGCGCGATTGAGAATACACCGCAACTGGTTCTCACCGGTGGTGTGACATCAGTGGCGGTAGCAGCAAACCATGCCTGTGTGTTGCAGAGTGGGGCGGTCAAGTGTTGGGGGAGTAATTTTTATGGCGCTGTCGGACTCCCGGCAACGACTGCTTCACAAACTACGCCCGCTACGATCATCGCCTCAGGTGCGACCCAGCTCACGGAATCCATGGGATGGGGGCAAGCCTTTTGCGCCATCGTCACTGGAGAGCTCTACTGCTGGGGCAAAGAAGCCTTCCATGTCGGCGGTGTGTTCACTCCGCAGTTGGTGGAAACTGTCGGCGTACCTGTGCTGGTTACTCAGTCTGGGCCCGTGCTGTGCTATCACAACAGTGCCGGTGAAACCTACTGCCGTGGGAATAATTCCTACGATCGAGTTGGGTTTGAACCTCAAGTACGTTTCAGTCTTGGTCTCTGGAACGTTTCGCTCTAAAATCATAGCATGACGAAATTGTCCCTCGTGATCGCGCTGCTATCGTGTGTTTTGGTGCGTGCCTACGCCCAAACGACGAAGACCGAGCAAAGCATCAAGCAGCTGCACCAAATCCTGAATAAAAATGCGGATGAGTACCGTGAACTGCACGCGTGGAGCGTGCGGGACTTCAGCGGTGAGCGGCCTTCTGTGTCGACGAAGACTGTGAAGATCGTGGGCTACCTCGGCAAGCTCTACGCCAAGCGCGCCAAGGAAGTGAAGCGCAAGCCAGGCCTCGCGGCCGAGTATCAAAAACGCGCGCGACATTACTACGGTATTTTCCGCAACTACGCTCCAAAGCGCGCTGTCACCACCGCCGATGCGATTAACTTCACCTACCGAATCAAACCGAGTTCCGTGTTGCACGTGGGTTATCTGCGCGCTCCTCTTGCATCGACCGTGAGTTTTTCTAGTGGGGACTCCTACGATGTCACCAGTGCGTTCTCCGGCGTGAGTGCGGGCGGTGGCTGGCGCTCGGGCGGTCTCGGCTCAAGCTGGGACGTTGACGCCGCAATTTTTATTCTCAACGGAACGGTCACCGTTAGCGAGGAAGACTACGAACAGAGTGACGCCGTCTCTAAGGGGCTCACTCTTCTCGGCGGAAAAAGCTTCGCCATTTCGGATGCATTCTTATTAGGCGTGCAAGCAGGCTTCGCTTGGCAGGATCTCACGGTAGCGGCTGAAGAAGGCGTTGAGGCCAGCGTGACGAGTTCTGTGACTCCACTTCTGAGTTTGTATGGCGTCTGGCAACTAAACTCAACTATTTCTGTTCAGCCACGCGTGATGTATTGGAAAGGTATGGCGCTTGGTGTCTGGGGCAATTTCCATTTTTAATTAATAATTTGTTGCGCTGAGCCACTCATAGACACTGTCTATGCGCTGATAGATTTAATCGAATGTACTCCATTCCTAGTGCCGAGTAATCTACCTCTGTTCAAATCATTCAAAGGAGAATGCCTATGTTGAAACTTGTAGTGCTTATGGCACTTGCGTTGACTCAGTCAGCGTTTGCGATGGAAAAAAGAGATAACACTTCAAACCAATTTTGGTGGCCTGAGCTTCTGAGTCTCGCACCACTTCGTCAGCACGCTGTTGAATCAAATCCGATGGGTGCGAAGTTCGACTACGCTGCTGAATTCAAAAAGCTCGACGTCGCAGCAGTAAAAAAAGACATCGAAAAAGTCATGAAGACATCACAAGATTGGTGGCCTGCTGACTGGGGTCATTACGGCCCATTCTTCATTCGCATGGCGTGGCATAGCGCGGGTACCTACCGCGTCTCTGACGGTCGCGGCGGTGCGGGCGGCGGTCAACAACGTTTCGAGCCGCTCAACAGCTGGCCCGACAACGCGAACCTGGACAAGGCCCGTCGCTTGCTTTGGCCTATCAAACAAAAATACGGCAGCAAACTTTCTTGGGCCGACTTGATGGTGCTCACCGGTAACGTGGCTCTTGAATCCATGGGCTTTAAGACTTTCGGCTTTGCTGGCGGTCGCACAGATGATTGGGAAGCGGACTTGGTTTACTGGGGCCCAGAGCAAAAATTCCTCGACGACAAACGCTACTCAGGCGATCGCAAACTCGCTCGTCCGTTGGGCGCAGTTCAGATGGGTTTGATCTACGTGAACCCAGAAGGCCCGAACGGCAATCCAGATCCACTGCTTTCAGCGAAAGACATCCGCGAAACATTCGGTCGCATGGCGATGAATGATGAAGAAACTGTCGCGTTGATCGCGGGCGGCCACACTTTCGGTAAAGCGCACGGCGCTCGTAAACCAGAGAAGTGTGTGGGTGCTGAACCGGCAGCTGCTGGTGTTGAAGAGCAAGGCATGGGTTGGAAAAACAAGTGTGGAACTGGCCATGGTAAAGATACCATCACCAGCGGTCTTGAAGGCGCATGGACTGGTAAGCCAACTGAGTGGACCACTCAATACCTCGATAATCTCCTTGGCAACGAATGGGTGAAGTCAAAAAGCCCAGCAGGCGCGACTCAGTGGATTCCCAAGGGCGATGATCTGAAAGACTTGGTTCCTGATGCTCACGTAAAAGGCAAGACGAGCAATCCGATCATGTTCACGACTGACTTGGCGTTGAAGTTCGATCCTGCTTACGGCGCTATCTCGAAGCGCTTCCGTGAAGATCCGAAGCAATTCGAACTCGCGTTCGCAAAAGCTTGGTTCAAACTCACTCACCGTGACATGGGCCCACGTACTCGTTACATCGGTAAAGATGCTCCGAAAGAAATTCTTTCTTGGCAGGACTACGTTCCAGCTCCTAATCATAAGTTGATCGGCGCGGGCGAAATCGCTACCCTGAAATCTCAAATCTTGAAGTCAGGTTTGACTGTTCCTGAACTCGTGCGCACAGCTTGGGCTTCAGCAGCAACATTTCGCGGTACAGACCTTCGTGGTGGTGCCAACGGTGCACGTCTTCGTCTTGCTCCACAGAAAGACTGGCCGATCAACAACCCAGCTGAAGTGGCAAAAGTTGTCGGTAAATTGGAAGAGATCCAAAAGAACTTCAACAAGTCAGGTTCAAAAGTGTCACTTGCTGACGTGATTGTTCTTGGCGGTGTGGCTGCCATTGAAAAAGCTTCAGGCATGAAAGTTCCTTTCTCTCCAGGCCGCATGGACGCGACTCAAGAGCAAACCGACGTTGAGTCGTTCGCGTTCCTTGAGCCGAAAGCCGACCCGTTCCGTAACTACTATGCAGAAGGCAACTACCTCTCGCCAACTCAGGCGATGGTTGATCGCGCCAACTTGCTCACTCTCACTGTGCCAGAAATGACAGTGCTCGTGGGTGGTCTTCGTGTGTTGAACGCGAACAGCGGCGAAGCGAAGCACGGAGTGTTCACTGAAACTCCAGGCAAGCTCAACAATGCGTTCTTTGTGAATCTTTTGGATATGTCGACGAAGTGGCAGAAGTCTAAGACTGAAGGCCTCTACGAAGGTGTAGACCGCAAGACAGGGGCTGCGAAGTGGACAGCGACTCCGGTCGACTTGATCTTCGGCTCACACTCTGAACTTCGCGCCATCGCGGAAGTGTACGCGGCCGCTGACGGCCAGAAGAAGTTCATGAATGACTTCGTGGCTGCTTGGAACAAAGTAATGTCCCTCGATCGTTTCTAGATTCTCTTTGCGAGACGTTGCTTTAGGGCAGCGTCTCGCTTCTTGCCCTAACTCATCAAAATCATAGATTGTCCGCCGGAGGCCTGCTCAAACGTTATAGAGCAGGAAACATAACCAAAGGACATCTATGAAAGCCCTCTTTCTTCTTTTTTTACTGCCTACGTTGGCCTTCGCGAAGCTTGGCGCCGGCGGAGTCCGCGCTTTGGAGACTCTTCGTGGGACCTATGCCGACCCGGCGCCTGTCGACTGGGGGCGAGGCACTTATGGTGTGCGCGAGTTTACCTTCAAGAATGGGCGCTGGACACTGAGCTTCGTGCTTGCACTCGACAGTGCGATGAAGGCTGAGGTCTTTAGCTTTCGTACCTACGGGTCATACAAGGTCATAGGCAAGAGCGCGACTATACCTGGTGCCTTCGATGCGATCTTTTTTGAGGACAAAAAATTTCTCACCTTACTCACACCTTCCCCAGATTTGGCGCGGAACTTCGGACTCTCGACTTGCTCCCTGCGGCCAGGAGAGGAAAAAGATATTTCTGATACCGGCTGCGCACTCTGGAAGCCCGTTGAACTCTGCAACGAGGATCACGAACTGCTGGCGCTCGACGGGGATGGACAGCTCTACTTCGGTATCAGGCCTGAGGACAACGACATGTGCACAAGTAACAAGCGTCCAACTCGCTTGAACGTCCCCGTCACCAAAAAAGGAGATCTATGAAAACGTTTCTAAGCTTTGCTTTGCTCTTAGTTAGCTTAAGTGCCAGAGCAGAAAACTTCACCCTGCTCATTTATGAGACCACCGCAGCGATTCAAGAACGCAACGATCCGTCGAATAAGTACTGGCAGGACTTCAATCAGTACGCTGGCAATTTGCAGGGGGCCGGAGTTTTACGTGGTGGCACGGCCTTTAAAACAGGTGATGAAGTGCGTATCGTAAGACTGGCGCAAGGTAAGCAGAGTGTCAGTAAGGGGACCCACGCAAAATCATCAGACGTACTCGGTGGATACTTGATCATCGACGTCGCTGATCTTGATGCTGCGATCAGTTGGGCGAAGAAAGCACCGGAGCGCGATGGGCTTCATATTGAAGTGCGTCCGTCACAAATTAATCCTACAATGAGCATGAAAAAATAAGGGGTCCTCTATGCAATATGCCATTATCGTTTATGAGACTGAACAAGACTTTAAAGACCGCACGGATCCAAGCAAAGTTCATATCAACATGGGTGCTTACTTTGCTTACGCACAGGCGCTCAATGCTGCGGGTGTGGCCCGCTGGGGAGCTGGTCTGCAATTGCCGGAGACGGCCACAGTTGTGAAAATTAAAGACGGCAAACGTCGTGTGCAAGACGGTCCGTTCATGGACAGCAAGGAACAGCTCGGTGGTTTTTTTATTATTGAAGCGGCCAACTTAGATGAAGCGCTTGCGTGGGCGGCGAAGTGTCCGGCGGCCGGAGCGACGGGTGTAGAAGTCAGACCACTTTTGCCACCACCACCGATGTGAGTGTGATTTGGAATTAATCGAACAAACGGCGAGGACTTCCTACGGGAAGCTCCTCGCTATTCTCACCAAAGCCTCGAATGGAGATGTCGCCCTCGCGGAAGACGTGCTCTCTCAAGCGTTCATCAAAGCGCTCGAAGTTTGGCCTGTGAGT
>JAKFUR010000175.1 GCA_021732585.1 Bacteriovoracaceae bacterium | reverse complement strand
ATAACCACCGTGATCGGTAAAATATAAGGATGCAAGGCCGGAGCTGCGAGCTCGAGACCTTCCACCGCACTCAAGACTGAGATGGCAGGAGTGATAACGCCATCCCCGTAGAGCAACGCCGTTCCGAAAAGTCCCAAGAGCGTGAGCCAGCGAGTGGCCTGAGGCCTATCCTTCATCGATGAGCCGATCAACGCCGTCAGCGCGAGAATCCCGCCCTCGCCCTTGTTGTCGGCCCGCAGGATGAACACTAGATATTTGATCGAGATGATGATGACGAGAGACCAGAAAATCAGCGAGAGAATGCCAAAGACATTGGCTTCATTGGGAAGCAGATCGTGCGCCTGATGGAATGACTCTTTAAACGCGTAGAGTGGACTCGTTCCGATATCGCCGTAGACGATACCGAGAGCGGCCAGCGCTGCTAGCGATTTACCTGAGGCATTAGACTTCATCCCTTAAATTTAGCTCGGCTTTAATCGAAAGGCCGCAGGTTCTTTGCTATGAGCGCAGAGCATTAACTGCTGTTGAATGCTTGTTTGTGAGGTTCTGAGAAGAATCGATTAAATTTAGAGCATGGATTCTTTCTACCTTCAGCTTTCTCGTCTTGGCCTGAGCGCCCTCCTTGGCGTTGCCGGGTACCTGCATGTTGTCTCTCCAGAAGCCTTCAACCCCGCCATTCCCTTCCCCTGGAAAACGGAGATCAACATTTTGGTTGGTCTGTTCGAGATTCTCCTCGCCGTGGGTCTGTGGCCCGAGCGCACACGTGAGTACGCCGCTCGCTTCAGTGCCTTATGGTTTCTTCTCCTGATACCCATTCATATTTATGTCAGCTGGCAGCGCATTCCGATGTTCGGGGTAAACGATCCCGTCATCTTGTGGCTACGAACATTCCTGCAACCAGTGCTCTATTTCTGTGCGCTCTCTTTACAAAAAAACGGCTGGCTGATGGCGCAACTCTGGCGCGAGGTTGTCTTCATACATTACGAAGTGAGCGCTGAAGAGCTGCAACAAAAAGTGCCCTTTCCGCTGGATCTTTTTGAAGGCAAGGCCATTGTCAGCATCGTGCCTTTTATTATGGAGGGCATCCGCTTCCCGTTTCTGCCCGCCATCCCAGGACTCTCCCGCTTGCTGGAGTTGAACCTGCGGACCTATGTGAATGTTGCCGGACGCCGCGGAGTTTATTTCTTTACCCTCGACTCGAATCATCTGCCAGGAGTCCTCATCGCGCGATGGTTTTTTGCGCTTCCCTACCGCTGGGTCAAGCTCGTATTTTCGTCTCATACCGACTACGTCTTTAGCTCACCGACTTTAAAGCTGCGCGCGCACCGAGGTGCCGCACGCACGAGCACGGCCTTCGACCTCTGGGCGACAGAACGCTACGCCCTTTTCACCAAGCGCGGTTCCGCCACTCTCCGTGGCGTCGTCGAGCATGTGCCTTGGCCGCTTCAAGACCTGAAGGTACTCGAGCTGACCGACGAATTCTCATCACTCATCGGAGAAGAACTGAAACTCAAAAAAATCCTCGGGACATCCTACTGTCCTCGGCTCGATGTACGCTTCCGTCCGTTTCAAAAAATCTAGGCGGCCTGAAGATGGCACTCCTGTAAAATCTCCTCGACCCAAGCGATCTTTTTTTGCAATAAGCGATCTTCAGAGACATTAAAACTGAAACCATTAAATCGCCATTCGCCTTGCGAGCGATAGCCATTGGCCGCATAGGCCCCCAGAACCTCACAAAAATCTTCCGTGCCATTAATCATGGCATACCAGCTTACCCAACCTGGTGGTGCGGGAACATCGTCTCCCATCAGATCGAGGGCCTTGTTACGTGAAAGGCCAGGACTCTCACTCACAAAACGTGAGATGAATCTCACGGGTACGACATATTGATGGATCAGCGCATGGCCAATTTCATGAAATGTAAATTCTCGCAACTCTGCCCCACGAGCTTGTCGCGGCAACATTAGTTGTCGTGTCGCTACATCATAATAGGCGTTGAAACGATTGGCCCAGAAGCGAGGCTTTCGCAGATTGAGCGGGATGCCGTGCGTGCGTTGAAAATGCCGAATGAGTTTCTGGGTGGTGTGAGTAGGGGCCATGGATCAACCTCCTCAAGTTGGTTTTTCTATTTTATCAAAACGCGGCCCATGCCTGTAGGCGCCAAAAAACGCCGATGCATTTCGCTCTTAAAATGTGGATTTAGATTTTTTGCGGAGTTAGCTTCTCAGACCAATGTACTTGTGTCGTTTGAGAAGTTCTTGATCTGCTTAGTTATTCGTAAATGAATTAAGAAGAAAGAAATTAGTAAAATTTCAGTCCTATTTTACGAGTCCACTCTTGGTAGGATTTTTTATTCATGCTTGAAATCTCTTTCGAAGCCAGAAGAGCATTGAACTGCCGAGCATGGATGGCGTTCTTCTCGCCCAGAATTGAAAAATGCTCAAAGATAATTTCATGCAACAACAAACCTGCCTTATCGCCCACTGCCATCTGACTCCACCACTGCTTGGATATTTGGATCACTCTCACGCCATGGACATCTTGGCGTCCGGTCATCTGCTCGATGCGGCAGTCAGCAGGAACTTTGTGAGTTGAGTCTTTGGCATCTTTAAAGCGAGTGGTCGGAAAGAAAATCAAGCGAGGCTTAAGGCCATCGAGATTTTTTTTGTAATGCTCATACAATTTCCCATCGAGCGGCTTGAGCCGTTCCAGCATTTTCTCGGCCACAGCTTGCGCATCTTGGCCTGGCGGAGTTTGGATTGTCAGGCTTTTGAGCTGGCGGGCCTCAGCATAGTCGAGAACCTCTGCAGTCTTTTTGCACACAACAGCGTCACCGCCATTACCGGCAGGAGTTTGAGCCAGAGCAACATTTATGACAAACAAGTAGATTAAAAGCCATTTCATACCCCTAGTTAATCGCGCCTTCGACAGAAGAACAATCCCAAATTTCTTCGGTTTCGCTCTTTCCTATTCCTCGCTAGACTCCCTTATGACTTCCATTCTCACCCATCCCCTCTTCTGGAAGGCGCTACAAGAAAGCGGATCGACGGATCATACCCGTGGAATGCACTTGCATTCATTTGTAAGTGGCAAAGCCCAACTCCACACCTTCAGCAAAACCCACAGCTACGGAGAATATATTTTTGACTGGGCCTGGGCGCAGGGCTTTGAGCGCAGTGGACTTCCTTACTATCCGAAACTCACCAGTATGGTTCCCTTCACGCCCGCCACAGCACCGCATTTTTGGGGATCCACGTCTAGCTGGGCTACGCTCTTAGCGCAGCATGATGAGCTACTCGCCAAGCACAGTTCCGCGCATTTTCTTTTTACCACCCCTGAAGAACAAAGTTTCTTGGGAGAACATGGGTACATGCTGCGCGATAGTTTTCAGTATCACTTCATCAACGAAGGCGACGTCGACTTCCCGCAATTTCTGGATCGTTTGAAGGCCAAGAAGGCCAAGCACATTCGCCATGAACGTGAGTTTCCTCAGCTCACCATCGAACGCCTGACAGGCGCCGCGCTTTCACAAGAACATGCACGTGAGATGTATGCGTTTTATCAATCAACGCTGGAAGAGAAGCAGGCCATCGCTTATCTCACGCCGCAATTTTTTGAGCTGCTCTTTAAAAATCTTCCAGAAAATGTTCTCTACGTGAGAGCGCGGGACGGCGAACGACTTTTTGCGGGGGCGCTGTTTTATTACGATGCCAAACGACTCTACGGTCGCTACTGGGGATGCCATGCTCACGTTCCGAACCTTCACTTTGAACTTTGCTATTATCAAGGCATCGATTTCTGTTTAGAAAAACGTCTCGAGGTTTTTGAGGCCGGCGCCCAGGGTGAACATAAAATTCAGCGCGGCTTTCGTCCGGTGCTGACCACCAGCGCTCATAAGATTAACCATCCGGGATTTGCTCGCGCTATTGGTGATTTTATTAAGCAAGAAAAACAAGGCGTGCAAGAAACGATGGCCGAGCTCTCTCAGCTCTTGCCCTTTAAGACCCACTGAAAAATCTTCAAGTCCACCACGCCGCCTTCTGAAAACTCCACGCCCTCTTTCTCAAGCAAGGTCTTTTGACGAATCCACGACTCACTCATTTCAGGAAAAGAGATGCGCCCTTTGGCGTTAATCACACGCTGCCAGGGCAGTCCTGCGGCACCTGAACTCGAATGGAGAATCCACACCACTCCGCGAACCCCTTGGGGTTTGCCGGCGAGCTTGGCGATTTGGGCGTAGGTGGCCACTTTGCCGCGAGGAATTTTCTTGATCAAACTCAGAACTTTGCTGGTGAACTCGGTCGGTTTTTTCATGGTTTTCACTCTGCCTTTGCTCAAAGCACAATACTCTGGTAATATATTAGTTGCCCACTCTAGGTTTTTCATAAACCTTCCGATAAGATCAATGTGTCCCGTACCGGTTCCCGGTTTATTCAAGACAACGCCCCCGACATAGCTATTCGAGCCCGTTCCCAATAACAAAGGACTGATCATGAAACGTGATTCTGGCCCCCTGTTTATTGACCCGGTCCATGTAAAGTTCGCCAGGACTCCTGACACGGCGATTGAATTCTCGAATGAGATCGATGTGTGGAGTCGCATGGAATTCCAGATTCGTGCCCAGATCAAAGAGCTTCGTGTTTCTGGTGAACACTCTGTTCGCCCCCAGTCGGTGCCCGCCCGTAAGCGTAAAGACCTCGCGACCTTGGTTTACAGTATCCGTCAAAGACTCGACTAAAGCGGTCCCCCGAAATTCTTGGCAGTTTTGGGGGACTCCGGGCCTGATGGGCTTTCGAGAAATCAGCAGGATATTTCCCTATTTGGGACACGACCTAAACTGCATATAATCAGACTATGAGAAAAAAGCCCTTCTTCCTGACTCTTCTGAGTGTGCTGTGTTTTATTGAGCCGCTCATCAAAATTATCTACTTCAAGGTCACGACGAATTTCGGCTTTCTCACCATCATGGCGAACTTAAGTGAGCGCGATTCGTTACGCGAAGTTTTTGAGTTCTGGCTGCTCTTCCCCATCGCGGGATTGATGATCATGAAGCTGCGAAACTGGTCGTACGCCGGCTTCATCGGCTTGATGGGCTACATCATCTACACCATCATCAACTACGAAGAGTACACCTGGCCCTACAACTCGGACACGCCTTTCATGTACAGCTACGTGGTGGCGATGATCTGCTTCGCCATCATCGTTTACTTCTTGCTGCCATCCACCCGTCGTCCATTCTTCGATGCGCGTGTACGTTGGTGGGAACCTATGGTGCGCTACAAAGTCTCCATGCCCTGCCAGCTGGTAACGTCTAAAGGCTCATGGACGTCGACAATTCATAACATTTCAAAGTCCGGCGTGTTTGTGCAGGACTCTGACAAAGTTGAAGTGGGCGACAAGATCATCATGGAGATCATCGCCTACGGTGAGACCTACAGTCTGATTCTCGAAGTCATGAACAAACACACCATCAACGGGCAGACGGGTTTTGGCGCGCGCTTGCATTTCCATTCTATTGCGCAGATCTTCCGCTTCCGCGGCATGGTCAACAAGATTAAACAGTCCCAGGAAGCTGGCCAGACGGCCGTGGCGTAAGCTAGCCTCCTCTCCATGTACACACTCTATGGCATCCCCAATTGCGATACCGTTAAGAAAGCTCGCGCTTATCTTGATAAGCGTCATCTCCCCATTTCATTTGTCGACTTCAAGAAAAACCCCCCGCAAAAAATAGATATTGAGCGCTGGGCTGACGCCTTTGGTGGCATGCCGGTAAATACCAAGGGCAGCACTTATAAAAAGCATCAAACTCAGTTTGAAAAACTCACTCCTGGTGATCAGATCAAATTCCTTATTGCCAACAGCTCTATGATCAAGCGTCCTATTCTCGAGAAAAACGGAAAAGTGATTTCGTTCGGATACGATGAAGAAATCTTTAGCAAACTGTAAGCCATGAAAGACATCACCCATCTCAGAAGCCTCAGCACTCTCATGGACTCGCAGTTTCGCCTGGGCGGCTTTCGCTTTGGCCTGGACGGTGTCCTAGGGCTCATTCCTGGTGTCGGTGACATCGTCACCACGGGCATTTCGATCTACATCATTGCGGAAGCTGCGCGCGCCGGCTGTTCACCCACCACTTTGATTCGTATGGCGCTGAATCTTGCGCTGGAAAATATCGCCGACATGGTTCCAATTTTGGGAAACGTCTTCGATTTTCTTTGGAAATCAAATACACGCAACATCGCTCTACTCGATCAGCATTTGGCCAATCCTAAACACACCACCCATCAATCACGGGGTGTGCTATTGGCCATTGTTCTATGCTTGCTGGGAGTCTTGTTCACGTCTCTGTACGTCACATTCATGGTGATCAAAGCGCTCTTAGTCGCCATTCAGAGCATGGGCGTGGATGTATGATTCGGCTCACGCAGACCGTACAAAAAGGTGGCTGTGCCGCTAAAGTTCCCGCGCTCATGCTGCGCGAGATCTTGGCCGGCGTAAAATTCCCGCCCCTCATCCCGGGTGTAGCCGTGGACGGCGCACTGTTTGACGATGCGGCGATTTTTAATCTCACCGATGAGCTCGCTCTGGTGCAGACCTTAGATTTTTTTACTCCTATTTTGGATTCACCCTACGACTTCGGTGCCGTCGCAGCCGCCAACTCATTGAGCGATGTGTACGCCATGGGTGGACGTCCGAAAACGTGCATGGCGATCCTCGCGGCCCCCCTGGCCACGCTTGAGCCGCATGTCATCCAAGCCGTTCTACAAGGCGCGAGCGATATCATCACTCAATCCCAAAGTTCTCTGGTCGGTGGTCATTCGATTGATGACGACACGCTGAAGTTTGGTCTCTCGGTGACCGGCCTCGTTCATCCACGAAAAGTCTGGAAGAACGACGGAGCTCGCGCTGGTGACAAGCTCATTCTCACTAAACCTTTAGGCACGGGCACACTCTGCGCTGGATTGAAGCGCGAAACGTATAGTGAAGATGTTATTCGTGAGGCCATCGATTCCATGAAACGCCTTAACAACATCGTCGATTTTCTGGCAGACAGCGATGCGATTCATGCTGCCACTGACATCACCGGCTTCGGACTCGCAGGCCATGGCATGCAACTGGCCCAAGCTTCAAAGGTAAGTGTGTACTTTGCCTTCAAGCAGCTTCCACTCTTTGAACTCACACTCGCCTCCTTGCACGCAGGCCATCTCACCAAAGCGCACCGAAGTAACGACGAATACACCAAAGCCAAACTGCGCCACTCGCTCAGCGACATTGAAAAGATGGTACTGTTCGATCCGCAAACAAGTGGTGGACTCCTCTTGAGTGTCGCGGCCGATAAAGCCCAAGATCTTGTCCTTACACTTGCTCCGCACTTTCCTGGTGTGGCCGTTGTCGGTGAAGTTCGTGCGAAGGACAGCTTTGATGTCCACGTGGAATGACCCCGAACTGATCAAACTTTTTGCCCAGCAAACTCCGCTTATTGATGTGCGCGCTCCTATTGAGTTTGCTGAAGGTGCCATCCCAAATTCTGTGAATCTCCCCTTGATGAATGACGAAGAACGACACTTGGTGGGTATTTGTTACAAGCAACAGGGACAAGAGGCGGCCATCAAGCTTGGCCACACGCTTGTAAGTGGTGAGAAAAAACACCAGCGTATTCAAGACTGGCTTAACTATCTCAAGAAATATCCAGCGGCCCGCGTGTTTTGCTTTCGTGGGGGCCTGCGCTCACAGACGAGTTGCCAATGGATTACAGAAGCCGGCATTAAAGCGACTCCGCTCGCGGGCGGCTACAAACGTCTACGACAATTTTTTTTACAAAAACTTCAGGAAGCACCACTGCCACAACTTTTCCGTCTCGGTGGACTCACGGGAAGCGGTAAGACACCACTGCTCAATACCCTTCCCCACAGCATCGATCTTGAGGAGCTGGCACACCACCGCGGCTCCGCTTTCGGTGATCGTGGCCCGCAGCCTTCGCAAATTAGTTTTGAAAATCAGCTGGCCTTAAAACTTTTGCCGACGGCTCCCCATTTTTTTGTCGAAGACGAGTCCTACTCGTTGGGAAAAATTCTGCTTCCTCAGCGCTTCTTCCGCCATCTGCGCCAGTCGCCCTTAGTGGTGCTCGAGACCACGCTCGAAGAGAGGATTCAAAACATCTATCAAGACTATGTGCTCACCCATGATGTTGAGTTTTTTCTTAAGGCGGTAGAGGTTTTAAGCAAGAAGCTCGGTGGTCTGCGCACAAAAACCCTGACCGATCAGATGAAAATGGCTTTTACTCAAAACGGAGGGATCGCTCAACATGAGGGATGGATTTACGTCCTGCTCACTGAGTACTACGACCCCATGTATCGGCGAGATATCGCCAAACAAAAAGATCTCATTCGTTTTTCTGGAAATGCCCAGGAGATTGCCACCTGGGCGAAGACTCAAGGCTGATGCTGAACGTATTCGAGCTTATCTACGCGATAGCCTGAAGCCTTAATCAGCTCCACGATCTCGTTCACTTTTTCACGAGGCATCTGCGGTACGCGCGACATGATCCACACGTAGTCTTGGCTCGGAACACCGATAACAGTCCACTCGTAGTTCGCATCTAGCCCAATCACACGGTAGTCGAACAATAGCGGCCAGAAGGGTCTTACTTGCCAGCGTGCATTCGACTTATGTTTTTCGATGTAGGCGGTTTGAGGAATTTTCTTTTCGGGGCCAGTGAGTGAGCCTTCGTTAAAGCGAAAATCCACATCGATCTGCTGCTTTTTCTCATTCCAAGTATAGATCTCAACGGCGTTGTAAGCGTCTTTCTCGAACATGGTGAAGCGCCCCGCTTGCACGTACCACTTGCCCATGAAGCGATCGCGATCAACTTGCTCAACATGCTTCTCATAGTTCTTGGTTGAGGAGCAGCCGGCAAGCGTGAGCAAAGCTGCAATAAAAGCGCGAAGACTCATGGTTGTACCTCTTCAAGTGCAAGCTCGAGAACCATTGGTTTGTGATCACTACCACGAGATTCCGCCAACACTTCCGCTGACATTACCTTGAGACCACGAACAAAACTATGATCCAGATAATTGCGGGTGAACTTCCAGACCATGCGACGATCACCGTTCTGAAACGCCACAGGTGTGAGCTTGAGCTCGTTGAGCATACTTATGAGGAAATGCGTGCGTGCTTGGGTACGGGTATTGAAATCACCGGCGAACAGTACAGGCCCTTCGTGGCGAAGAATTTCTTCACGGGTCTGAAGCATGTGACGCTTGAACGCAGAAAACGTCGTAAGGTTAATCCCGTGAATGGAGATCACCAGCAATTCCTGCGCTGTTCCGGCGATGGGATACTTTGCGAAGATGGTGGCTTTCGGGGTGTTCACCACAGGTTCAAAATCCGTGGTCTGTGTGACAGTGGTAACCACCGGATCAACGGTTGAACCAATCAGAGACCCTGTGGCTGCGCGATTGGATTTTCTCAGCAAAAAACTGATCGCCATATCCCAGCGCAGGCCAGGCAACTGCTCAGTTGCACTCATGAAGCGTTGATTCTGGATACCTTCTTGCAACAACACCAAGTCCTTGTCCGCGCTAGCGCTCAAGAACTCGCTCTGCCATGCAGCCTTTTGAGTTTTTTTAATATTCCACACGAGCGTCTTGATGGATGCGGGATCCAATTCAAGCTCATCCGCTTGCCCAAAAAAACGATGGGCTTCTGCAAGAGGAACGAGCTCGATCCAATAACCTAAAGGGCGCCGAGCTTCGGCTTCAAAACTAAAGAGGAGTATGATGGGGAACAACCATGGCAACATGGGCGCAGTATGCCCTGTCGTTAGTGCTTTTTCAAAAAGAACTTCAAGCTCTCGAGACGATCTCCAAAGTCTTTGGGGTTCATGCCCGACTGGCGCAGGAGCGTGGTCGGGTCGGTTTTTCCCTGTAGGACTAGGCTATAAAGCTCAATAAGCTTTTCCGGTCGCTCTATAGGGATTGTCTGCGTCGCTTGCAAGCGATCGAGCTCTCGGTACACATCCATGAACAACTGCTCGACAGGTCCCATCGCCTGGGGAAGCAACGGCTTTTCCTTAGGCAAAAGCACTTCCATGTTCTTGAAGCTTTTGAGCTCCGTGAGGAAGGTTTTTTTGAAAACCAGCTCCTCCATACCACCCTGATCGATCAACACATCATCCAACATCCACAGCAGATCAATGAGATAGGTCACCTGAAAGGGATTACTTTCTAAATACGGGAGATGCTCAAGGCAGATGCAACTGCGACAAGTCTTGAAAAACGCCCGCTGCCTGGCTTCATCCTCGACATTGGCCGTGAGGTCCTCAAAGCTCAGCTCTTCTAAAATCGGTTGGACCTCGATGCTGGCGATGGCCTCCAGCGTGGCTTCATGCTGCTCCAGCTCGTCGTCACTAAAAGAATCCCCGAGCAGAATGTCGAATTCCTCTTGATGGGCCTCCACCTTGAGGGCGAGATCCATGACAGACAGCGGTAAATAGATGAGGAGCGTTTTTGTCAT
>JAKFUR010000104.1 GCA_021732585.1 Bacteriovoracaceae bacterium | reverse complement strand
CACCGGCAACAAGAACGCGAAAGTGACCATCGTCGAATTCTCCGACTTCCAGTGCCCGTTCTGCTCGAAGGGTGCGCAAGTCGTGACTGATCTTAAGAAGAAGTACGGCGACAAGATTCAAGTCGCTTTCAAAAACTTCCCTCTGCCTTTCCATAACCAAGCAGAAGGCGCAGCAGTCGCTGGCCTTTGTGCGAACGAGCAGAGCGCTGAGCTTTTCTGGAAAATGCATGACGGTATGTTCGCAGCTCAAGACGCACTCGATGTTGAGTCACTCAAAAAGCTTGCGAAGAAATTGGGCGCGAAGGCCGAGTTCGATGCTTGCCTCGACAGCAACAAGTACCTCGCTAAGGTAAAAGCTGACATGGAAGAAGGGAAGGCCTTGAAGGTCAAATCAACCCCGACCTTTTTCGTCAACGGCCAGATGATCAACGGGGCACAGCCTATTGAGGCCTTCGCAGAGATCATCGATGAAGAACTCAGTCGCTAGAAACTAGCGCTAAGTTATCAAAATTACGGAAGCCTTGGGCAAGCGCAAAATTTGCCCAAGGCTTTTTTTATTGGGGTGCGTGCTAGTCTAGTGTGTAAGGTCCAGGAAGGACCCCCATGAGGATTAGCCATGAATGGTGTCGATTATTCAAAGCAGCTAGCGCGCGAGCGTGACCACTATCAGAACACGATCCAAAAAGATCGTGCTAACTCTGAGAAGCGGATCGAAGCCGAGCAAGAGCGCAGTGAAAATATCCAAGTTAAGCAACGCGAAGTTTACGACCGAGATCGTAAAGAGCTCGAGACTGACTACAAAACCAATATCTCTGATATCAAAGAACGCACGGGCGATTCGATCGACAACATCAAAGAGCGTTTCCACAAACAAAACAAAGCCGAGCAAGAGCGCTTCCACGAAGAGCGCTCAACTTCAAAGAAAGATTTTGATGGCCGCATGAAGGACATCAAGAACTCCTACGACCGTGCTTTCCGCAACGAACGTGCGGGCAACGAGTCGGTGGTCGACGCGAAGGCGAAGCGCTACGACGAGAACGTCTCACGTTTGACTCAAGAAAAAGATAAGCAACTTGGCGTTTACCAAGAAAAACTTGCGACCACTGGCACCGACATGCGCGACCAGTATAAGCGCGAGAAAGAGCAGCTCGTGCGCGTCCAAGAGGACCGCCTCGCAGACGTGTACAAGAAGGAATCTACTAAGCGCACCGAGTTGAAAGAGGGCCTCCAGAAAGACCTCAAACGCACGCAGGAAGCTTACTCTGCGAACAACGAGCAGGCCCAGGACTACAGCCGCGATAAGGTCCGTAGCATGAACGATTCGTTCAACGACCGCGTCGGCAAGATGAGCGAGGACTACGCGAAGAAAAATGAAAACTTCGTAGAAAACGCCGCGATCGAAAACAAGCAGACCAACAAGCAGCACCAGAACGACATCGCGGAAGTGCGCAGTAACTACGAGCGCAGCCTGCGGAACATCGACATCGAGAAGCGCCGCCGCGACAACGGCTCGGGCGAGTTCTCCGAGATCGTCCGGCGCCAACAGGGGTTGAAAGACGACCAGGTTTTCGAAGAAAAGATCGAGCGTCTCCAAGCTCAGAAAGCCGAGGAGAAGCGTAATTTTAACAAACACGCTGATGAAATGAGTGAAGGTAATCGCGATACACTTCGTGTCCAATCTGCGGAAGCAGCCGCTCGCCTAGAAAAGAAAGAGCGCGTGATGATGGCGGATAAGATCGTCAACGTGTCGAACGAGCGTGAAAAAGCTAATAAGCAATCAGCTCTCCAGCAGGCCAGCCAGCACTCTGAACGCCAGCGCTACGAAGGTCAGATTTCTTCTGAGCGGAACATGGCCGGCAAGAACATGACGAAGCTGAAAGAGAATTTCAATAAGTCGTTGGCTGACCTCCAGGAGCGCAACGATAAGTTCGTGGTGAGCCTGAAGGACCAGACCGACGAAGACAAAGTAAAATTCATCAACCAATCGAATCAGCAACGTAACGACGAGATCACCGATCTTCGTCGTAACTTTAACAAGTTAATGGATACGACTTCAGGTGATTACGAAAGTCGCCTCAATACAGCGAACCGTGAGAACGGCCAACTTCGCACCGAGCTCGATCAAAAAGTCAGCTTTTTGATGGGTGATGCAGATCGCCGCGTCGAGCAGCAAACACGTATGTATGAAGACAAGCGTCAGGCCGATCTTAAAGCCGCTCAGGCCTTGATGGATCACCGTCAGTCCGCGTTCCAAGCGAAAATTCGCGACGTCAGCAACAGCTATCAGCAGAAGATGGACCAGCAGACCTACGACTCTGAGATGCGTCTGAAACAGGTTACCAAGGACTTTGAGGCCCAGCTAAAGGCTAAAGACGCTCTGTACGCTAAAGACATGGGTGAGAAGACGAATCTTAATAATGCGGAACTCAAACGTCTTAAGTCGGCCATGGATGCAGAGAAGGGCCAATTGATCAGCCAGTATGAGAATCAGATTACTGAGTTGAAGCGTTCTCACAAACTGGAACAAGACAAGTTGAATGACTATAAGGGCATAAGCTAAGATAAAGCATGCCTTTACGTCGCGCCAAGATCATAGCCACCATCGGACCTTCGTCCAATACCATCGACATGCTCGTGAAGTTGATTCATGCGGGAATGAATTCCGCGCGTATCAACATGTCACACGGGACGCATGAGGATCACGCCAAAAGCATTTTAAATATTCGCGAAGCTAGCCGCCTTGCAGGTCGTGAAGTGGCCATTCTGCTCGATCTGCAAGGCCCTAAGATTCGCGTGGATAAAGTTCCGGCGCCATTGCAACTTGCTGCTGGTGAAGAGTGGGTGATTGGCACGAAGGTCGAACTTGCGAAGCATCCTGAGTACGCCGCCCGTTCGATCCCTACCGTTTACCAAGACCTCGTGAAAGATTCTTTCGTGGGCGCGCAAATTCTTTTCGATGACGGCTTGCTCGAAGCCGAGGCTATTGAGAAGTTTGGCGATCTCTTAAAAATTCGCGTGAAAGTGGGCGGAGCGCTCAAGAGTAACAAAGGCATTAACCTGCCGAACGTGAAAGTCTCTGCACCCTCTTACACTGACAAAGACCACGAAGATCTGATGTTCGGATTGAAGCAAGGCGTGGATTACGTCGCTTTGAGTTTCGTGCGCACAGCTGCGGACATCCTCGCGGTGAAGAGCTTGCTTCACAAAATGAAAGTGGATATTCCCATCATCTCGAAAATCGAGACTCCGGGCGCCGTTGAAAACATCAAAGAGATTCTGGAAGTCACAGACATGATCATGGTCGCTCGCGGAGACATGGGCGTAGAAGTCGGCAACCATCTTGTGCCGGCCATTCAGAAAGAGCTTATCCGCGCGTGTAACGAAGCAGGAACGCCTGTCATCACCGCTACGCAGATGCTCGAGAGTATGATCACCAATCCTCGCCCGACGCGTGCGGAAGCCTCTGACGTCGCCAACGCTGTCTGGGATGGCACTGATTGTGTAATGCTTTCAGGTGAAACGGCTTCTGGGGCCTACCCTGAAGAGACCATCATTATGATGGATCAGATTGTCATCGAAGCCGAAAGAAAGCCGCGTGAAAGACCGCTGCTTCGTCATATGGATATTTCCAGCGTGAGCGCCTCGACCCAGGTCGCTGCGAGTATCATCGCTGAGAAAACCCATGCTCGCTGGGTGCTCTCCATTACTGAGTCCGGGAAGTCATGCTTGCAGATGACAAAGTTTCGCCCGAAGAACCATGTTCTCGGTGTAACCAATTCTCTTAAAGTCGTTCGTCGTATGGCGCTCTACTGGGGCATTTCTCCGTACTACGTTGAGATGCCTGCTGATGGTGACATGGCGTTGCTTGAGCGCACTATGCTTCAGAGCTTGAAAGAAAAAGGTCGTCTCGTGAATGGCGACAAAGTCGTGATTACCATGGGCGACGGGAGATACTTCCAACAAGGTTCAACCAACTCCATCCGAGTTGAGATTATCAAAGACGTTCCTAAAGCCATCGCGACCGGTCATCAAGACTCGGTTCAGGAGGTGGGCTTCGCTCGGGGAAAGCTCCTACTTGATACAGTGGTCTGCGCTTCATGCCAGTCCTGTGTTGCAATCTGTCCTCATCATATTTGGACCGTGAGTAAAGAGAATCATCACGAAACACGTATCGATGCCACACGAGTTGAACGCTGCACTCTAGATATGGAATGTGTGCGCGTCTGCCCAACTGGCGCTATCGAAATCATTCCTTTTGAATAATGAAAGATCTTCTTCATATATCAGCGGCCGAACTCACTGAGCTTGGCATCGTTGATTGGGGCTACACCTCAGAGACAGTTCCACGCTCATTCGAAAAATTCAAAAAATGGTTACCTGATAACGGCGCGAAGCTGCCCTTTATGGCGCTGGAAAAAAACGTCAATTATCGTTCAGACTTAAAGGCCTGGTGGCCTCACGCACGTTCCGCGGTGGTGTTTCTTTTTAGTTATGCCCCAGCGAAGAAAGCATTGCTTGAGGAGAAACAATATCGTGTGGCAGGTTATGCCTTAGGATTTGATGGCGAAGATTATCACACAGTGATGAAAGAGCGTTTGCATCTCATTGGGCGTAAATTGCAAGAGAAGTATCCGCTGCAGTTCCGCCACTCTCACGACACAGAAGCCATTCTCGAAAGAGACCTCGCGTATCGCTCGGGACTCGGTTGGTTTGGCAAAAACGCACTTCTCATCAATCGTCAGCACGGTTCATATTTTATGTTGGGCTCATTGATCTTTGATCAAGAACTCGAACTTGAAACGAATTCTCTGTCAGCTGATCACTGTGGCCAGTGCCGGGCGTGTATCGATGCCTGTCCGACTGATGCAATTAATATCGAAACCAGAACGCTTGTGGCCGCAAAATGTATTTCCACGTGGACCATTGAAGATCGCAGCGCGGAATCTCCTGCACCCGTAGGTATGGAAAAGGGACGTGGCGAAGTTTTTGGCTGCGATATTTGCCAAGATGTTTGCCCGTGGAACCAGAAGCCCATCGCTCATATCAAGCCCCAATTAGGAACCCGCGCGCGCGAATGGATGAGATGGTTTGAGCGGCCGTTCGATGAGATTGCCAACGATGTCCTTCCGCTTACCAATCGCGCCTATTTGCGGCTGACGTCGGGAACGGCTTTGGGACGGCCAGGTCGCCCGTCGTTTATTCGAACTCTGAGTTTTTGGATGAAGAAGAACTGACTATTCGTCGACCACACTTATCAACGCGTCCATCGCCTTATCAAAAAAACCACCGGCATAAACTGATTGAAGAGCGAAAATGATTTCGTGGCGCTTGGTGAAGTCGAACTTATTTTCAAAAAGTTTTTCAATAAAACGTTGAGAGACGATGAAAATCGCGGAGAGTTGATTAAACCGTGAGACGGTAATGCCCACAGGGAAGCCTTTCCCATCTGGTCGCTCATGATGCTGTTCGATGATTGTGATGGTTTCCATCGGAATCAATTCTTTCTTACGACGAAGCATTTGGCTCACTTCGATAGGGTGCTGGCGCACTCGCTCTGAAATTTCTCCCAGACCTTTTTCATAGTTGCGAACTTCTTCAAAGTCCTCAGGCAAGAGAGTCACGTCACAGAGCATACCGGCCGTCATGGTCTTGTGAATAATCTGCAAAGATTTCCAGGGAAATTTTTCGAGCACCATGGCCACTAAGAAATTAGTAAGACTGCTTTTAAGGTATTCTTCCGAGCACTGGCCGCGAAAACGTTTCACGAAGGCATGAAGACCCGGAGCTTCCTTGATCATCGTCATGGTTTTTTCGTTGGCGACTTTCAACACATCCAGCGACGCCTTATCCACGCCGAAGTTACGAATAAAATCTTTGGCGATGTTGGCGGCACCTTCGGTCTGCTGAACACGCACTTCATCAGTGGTGGCGGGGTCGTAGAAAAATTTGGAGTTGAGCGTGCTCTTCACGGCCTCCATGATCTTTTCTGAGTCGCCTTGATGGACGTAGGCAAACTCGACTCCCTTCGCTTGTAGTTTCTTAAGAATGTCTGTGAAGGATTCGTTCGGATAATTGAGCTTGATGAATTTACCGGCGACCTGAACGTGCACTTCGATTCCCTCGAACGAGCCAGGGAATTTTAGAAGATGAGCGATGCCGATTTTGGTGAGCGACGAGTCCATGACACTATTGTGCCATGAATTCGCGGTATTCAACTAACCGAAATAACACATTTTTAGCGGCCAATAAGCTCAACGACATAGGCGCCATAACCGACCAAAAAGAACCCCCCAAGAAACTTCTGAAAACGCCCAGGAGTCTTGGCCAAAACAACCAGCAAAAGCATACTGAGGACCATCACCGGCAGATCCATTTGCTGCATAGAAAGATCGGCCAAGAGAGGTGTGGGCGAAAGCATTCCGGAGATCCCCAGTACAGCGAGGATGTTAAAGATGTTCGAACCCACCACGTTTCCGATGGCGATTTCTTTTTCACCTTTGAGTGTGGCCGCCACTGAAGTCGCTACTTCTGGCAGAGATGTTCCGGCCGAAACAATTGTAAGTGCGATCACACTTTCTGAAATACCCCAGAGACGTGCAAGTTCCACGGCGCCATAAACGAACATGCGTGCGCCGATGATCAGCAAAACGAGACCGCCGAGGAGCAAAAGAATATTTCTTGGGGCGGGTCCACCTTCGTTGAACTCCTGACTGAATTCTGCTTTCACACTCGCACGCTCTTTCATGGCGAGTTTTACTTGGAGAGCGGTGTAGCCAATGATGCCAACCGCGAAAATGGCAGCTTCGAATCGAGAGAGTGCGCCATCTTGGCCCATCCACCAGAGAAGAACACTGGCGACCATCATCAGCGGGATATCAATTTTAAGAATCTGCCCTTGGATGACCAAGGGTTTGATCAAAGCGCAGATACCGAGAATGACCAACACATTAAAAGTGTTCGAGCCGACTACGTTGCCAAATGCGATGGCGCTATTGCCGTTCATGGCCGCAAGAATGTTCACGGCCATCTCAGGCGCCGATGTTCCGAAAGCCACCACCGTCAGTCCAATCACCATCGGCGAGATGCCGAAACGACGAGCGAGTTTTGAAGCGCTGGCCACAAAAACATCAGCTCCGTAGCCAAGCACGAGGACACCAACGACAAGGACGAGGATGGTCACAAAGAGTTGCATCGAAAATCCTAAATTGAGAGTTCTTGCTTAAGGAAAGCATGAAGATGAGGCGCCGCCAAGGTCGGTTCATGGTGGGCGAGCTTTTTAGGTGCAAAACTCGTGACGTTATTCCCGAGTATTTTGAGATGATTGGCAAAATTATCCATCCCTCCGGCTCCGACCACCATGTCATCTTCACCGACGATGAGATGGATACGTTCACCAGAGATTTGCAGATTCACTTTTTCATCGCGAATCCACGGAAACATAACGGTGGTATCAAGTGCCGGCGAAACTAATTGGCGACGTATGCTCAAGGTCTTTTGATAAAATTCGGTATCGAAGAGATGTGTTTCGACTTTTTCATTAAGACCCAGGCCAACACCGACGCCGAGACGTTTGAGTGAGACGAAGGCCGGCAGTTTAAGGGCCTTCAACGCCATCAAGGCGCCGAGCGAGTGGCCGCCCAGGATTATCTGCTGGGGAGAGCTCAAACTATTGAGCAGGCCTTCTAGGCGCTCGTAAGCTTGGGCAAAAAGCGTGTGGGCTTCTGCGGTGAAGTCTTCGAAGCGCTCCACTTCGTTAAAGCTGCCCAGATAATGGCCGGGCCAATCAAAAATAATGGCCGGGATGCCGACTTCGGCGGCGCGGATCGCCCAGGGCAGGCAGTCGGCTTTACTAGCGGTGTAGCCGTGTCCGTAAATAGCGCGAATCGGACGAAGATCTCCCTCTGGAATGAGAGCGAAAGCCTGGGTTTCGCACCAAGGAAGAGAGAGGAGGGTCTTCGTGATTTTTACATTCATAATAGACGCATTGAGCCAGAAAATTGGTGGAGCAAATCTGATTGACGATTCTTAGGCCCTACCTTAACTTGAAGAACTCATTTTGAGAATTGCCCGCGTAGCTCAGTTGGTAGAGCAAAGGATTGAAAATCCTTGTGTCCGTGGTTCGATTCCGCGCGTGGGCACCACTTCCCAAAATGACTTAAAGCCGACTTCGGGTGGCTTTTTTTATTTCTACTGGAACTCTGCTACTTTTAGTCCATGGCTCAACTTGCATTCCTACCCATTAACCTCGATCTTCACTCCGAGCTTTGCATCAAGTTCAGGGCCGACTCCTATTTTGAGAGCTTTGGAACTGACAAACCTTTTTGGGGTGATGACGGTGAGGGTGATAAGCACTATTTGAATTGGCTTAGAACGCGTTCTGAGAAACGTTATGGAATATTTCACGTTTGGCTCAACCAAGAGATCGTTGGGCAGCTTGAATTGGGTGAACGAAAAAGCGATGACGATTTTGGATATGTGAATCTCTACTACCTTGTCCCTGAGTGGCGTGGCCAAGGTCTTTCCAGTCAGCTCGATAGGTTTGCTATGAATTTTCTAAAAAGCCTTGGATTCAGCAAAGTGAAACTTGCGGTTTCACCTACGAACCCACGTGCCATTCAGTTTTATAAAAAGAATGGTTGGCAAGACCTAGGCGAAAGAGTGGAGCCAGGCCCAGGTCGGCCCTTAAAGTTTTCGCTGATGATCCTGGAGAAAACGCTGTAGTTTTAAAGCCGTTGCTTAAACCAGCAAGCCGGACGAAGACCCAAAGTGAATTGAGTAAAAGCCGTGCAAGAGTTTGTCGAAGCCTCACGTTCAGCTTCAAGGCCTTCGCGCCCTCCGCTGGTTTTCTTGCCAGGGATAAGGCGATCATCGAAATCCGCTGCGCAAATGCTTCCTTGGAAAAGTGTATCGAAGCGGCACTGGATCGGTGGGTGATTTTCCATGTTGCCACGAGAAACTGAAGTGTCTGGGGTTTCATACTGAGGCACCGGCTTATTCAGCAAGGCTGCCATCGTACGAATCACAGATTCAGATCCAACAGTTGTGCGGTAGCAAAGATTTTGCTCATCAACTTGACTGAAGGCTACATCACATTTTTCTTTCGCAGCTGGAGTCACTTTGTTAGCGAATGTAGCATTGAGTTCGCGTTCGTTCTCCCACATCCGTCGGGCACAGACTTGTGTCGAGTAGTAATCCGACTGACCTTCGACGGCTGCCCAGTACCCACCAAAAGGTGTTCCCGAAACGAACGGGAAGCCTGCCACGTGGTGACCGATCTCATGGCAAATGATCAGGGTCATACCATCGGGCGAAAGTTCCGGACGACGAGCGAGACCGCCGGAAAATTGAATCTTCCATGAGCCGAAAATCTGCGTGGCCTGTGCCACGATCTTGTCGTTGCCCCAGTTGCCTTTGAGGTCAAGCTTTCCGCCCAACTCTTTGATGATGGGAGAGTAAACAGACTGAATCTGATGGATAGTTTTATTGAAAATATCTTGCGTGATCTGCGGCTCACCTTTGGTGAGTTGGTCGTAGCGAATTTCGTTGCTATCAATAAAGCTTGCTTGTGCAGCAAGTGAACTTAGAGAAATGATAAATGCGATGAACTTCATGCTAGACCTGCCTTTTGAGAATCATCCCTTGAGTGGGCGACAATCGTCAAATCGGTAGGGGAGTCTAGCTGTAATCTTAAGGCGCAGAGTGGTGGCTCTGTTTGATTCTTGTTCAACGCGGCTCATCCGGTTTTAGTCTAAAACTATGTATGGGCATCTCTCGCGAACTCAAAACTCAATTCGCACAATTCTCCGAAGAAGAAACCGATCGCATTATTCGCATGGCCTGGGAAGACCGCACGTCCTTTGATGCCATCAAGCTGCAGTTTGGTTTATCACCCAACGATGTTGTTCGCTTCATGCGCACGCAGCTCGAGGCGAAGGCGTTTGCCCGTTGGCGTCGCCGAGTGCATGAGCAAGGGCACTTAAAAAATGAGGCGCGCAGGCCTGAAGGTGTGACGCGTTTCAAATGTAAGTCGCAGCGTTTGAACGGAACAATTAAAGGTGTTAAATAAGTTTCTAGAAAAGATTGTTTGACATGCCAAACTTGTGTTTGTTACTCATAACGCATGCGCAAACACTGGGTTTTTGCCCTTCATAAATACCTCGCTCTCGTTCTGTCTCTCCCTCTTCTTCTCACCGCCCTTTCGGGCGTATTGATATCCCTATCACCGCTCTTTTCCAGTGGGAGCGCATCACTTCAAACTCCACCGCTTCGTCTTGCTGAGCTGATGAAGAAGGTCAGCACTGAAGCACCTCAAGCGCAGTTTATGCGAGGATTAAGTCGTGGCCCAGGAGGGCCGACGGCACACTTGATGGTAAATGAGGGTGGCAAGAGACAGTTCATCTGGAGCGACGGAACTGAGCTTAAGCGCCATGATTTAAGTGGTGACTTCTTTTATCAAAACAAACATTTCCACGAAGGCTTCCTGCTTTCCGGCATCGGCAAAAAAATTGTCGCTTATAGTGGTCTTGGGCTC
>JAKFUR010000145.1 GCA_021732585.1 Bacteriovoracaceae bacterium | reverse complement strand
GTTCTGAGATCGAGTTTATTTATATCGACGACGGCTCAACCATCTGTTGAGCCGTCGTCGATATAAATAAACTCGATCTCAGAACTTTGCAGCTGCCCATGTGCGCTCACCATGGGCGCTACCAAAGAGCGTTCATTCCGAAACGGGACAACAATCGACAAGGAAAGATGATTTGTTAATATATTCATGTTATAGGTCTTTCATGCACAACACCGTCGCCATCTGCTTCGCAAAAACTCCGGGCCTCACACCCGCCAAGACGCGCCTTGCTCAGCATATCGGCGACGAGCGCTGTCTCACTCTCTACACTCTCATGGTGGAGCGATGTCGAGAACTGATGCTGCAATTGACGGATCTTGAAACCTACGTGGCGGTGAATGAAGCCGTCGCCGTCGCGAGTCCCTACTGGCGTGACCTTCCGACTTATGTTCAGTCCGAAGGCACATTGGGTGAGAAGCTGACACACGCCGAAAACTTCTTTTTTCAACGCTACAACAGCATTATATTTTGGGGCACCGATTCTCCCGCGCTCACTGCGGACCACTTTTATTTGGTACAGCGCTCGCTCGAGTCGGGGGCAGCACTGATCGTTCCGGCGCTCGACGGTGGCTTCGCAGTCTACGCAGCAAACTCGAAACTTCCGATGGGGTCCTGGAACAAAATTCACTACAGCACCTCTTCGACGTGTCACCAGCTCCAAGCACAGATGAGTTCCGACTTCGTCTTAGCACCGGCCTTGAGCGACCTCGACACCATCGACGACATCCCCACAGTCCTGCAGGAGATGGAAGAATTTCCCTCGCAGGGACCCGTCTGGGACGAACTGAAAGCGTTCCTAAGAACGCTCTAGCTCCGTCTCCAAGCGTGAAACTTCTCTACCCATCGAAGCACAGCTTCCGGCTTGTGCGCCTTCTTCCAGTTCCCCGCCGTATACTTTGTTGCTTCGGAAAACGTTGGGTACGCATGAATCGTGCCGAGGATCTTGTTGAGTCCGATCCCCCACTTCATCGCAAGAATAAACTCCGCGAGAAGGTCGCCGGCGTGCACACCGACGATGGTGGCGCCGAGAATCTGGTCGCTCCCCTTGGCCGTCAGGACTTTCACGAAGCCATGGTCGTCGCCATCGGCGATCGCTCGGTCGAGATCATCGAGGCCATAGCGCGTGATTTCGACGTCGATGCCTTTGGCCTTCGCCTCTAACTCGCTGAGCCCCACGCGCGCGACTTCCGGTTCCGTGAACGTTGTCCACGGAATCACGCGGTAGTCGACCTTGAAAGATTTGAACGGCGCGAAGAGTGCGTTCACAGCGGCGTACCACGCTTGGTGAGCCGCGGTGTGCGTGAATTGATAAGGGCCGGCGCAGTCGCCGCACACAAAGACGTTCGGGTACTTCGTGCGCAACAATTCGTCGTGAGCGAAGGTTCCCGTAGGATTGAGTTCGAGGTTCAACTTCTCGAGGCCCGGGACTTTCGTGTTGGCCTTTCTTCCGAGCGCCACGAGGACCTCATCGAACACGACCTTGACCTCGCCTTGAGGACCAACGGCATTGAGCCACTTCTCAGTGCCTTCGCGACCGAAGGAGACTGCTTTGTGTTGCGTGAGGACGGTGATGCCGTCGTGCTGGAAACTCTTGAGCACTTCGTGTGAGACATCCGCGTCTTCACGAACGAGGATGCGATCACTGGCTTCGACGAGAGTAACGTGTGCACCCAGCCGCGCGAAGGCCTGTGCCATCTCACAACCAATGGGACCACCACCCAAAACAGCCAAGCGTTTGGGTAAATGCTTGAGCTGCCACAGATTCTCCGACGTGAGCGGAGCCACTTCTCTAAGCCCCGGAATCGATGGCAGGAGCGGCGACGCACCTGTGGCGAGCACGATGTTTTTTGTGGTGAGAATTTTTCCGTTCACCTTCACTTCCCAGGGGCTGACGATCTCGGCTTCGCCGGTAATGCAATCGACACCGAGGTTCGTGTAGCGTTCGATGGAATCGTGGGGCTCGATCTTAGCGATGACCTGCTGGATGCGTGCCATGACAGCGGGAAAATCCACGACCGCTGCAAGCGGTTTGAGGCCGAACTCTTCAGCGCGCTTCGTGGACTGCACGAGCTTCGCTGTTTTAATGAGCGCCTTACTCGGAACGCACCCGGTGTTAAGGCAATCGCCACCCATTTTGTGTTTCTCAATGAGCGCGACCTTCGCTTTCACAGCGGCAGAAATGTACGCGGTCACGAGCCCCGCGGAGCCTCCACCAATGGCGATGAGGTTGTAGTCAAACTGCTTTGGTTTCTTAAATCCGCGATAAATTTTTTGTGCCTTAAGGTAGTCGATGAGCTTCTTCGCAACAAGCGGAAGGACGCCGAGTAACACGAAGCTGCCGATGATTCCTGGCGAAAGGATTCCTGCCACTCCATCGAGTTGCGACAGCTGCGTGCCGGCGTTGACGTAAACGGCCGTGCCGAGCAGCATGCCCACTTGGCTCACGAACGCGTAGACCAGGACCGGCATCTTCGTGAGGCCCATCACCATGTTTATGAGAAAAAACGGAAACACGGGTACGAGCCGTAGTGTGAAAAGGTAAAACGCACCTTCTTTCTCGATGCCACGGTTGATGGAGTCGACCTGCGCTTTGAACTTCGCTTCAACAGTCGCACGCAGTAAGTACCGTGTGGCGAGGAAAGCGAGCGTCGCCCCCAGCGTACTCGCAAAGGATACTAAGATGACACCGCTCAAGAGTCCGAATACGGCGCCGGCACCAAGCGTGAGGATCGTCGCGCCCGGTAGCGACAGGGCCGTGCAGAGCACATAGAGAGCGAAGTAGCCACCCAGCATCTGCCAAGGGTTGCTCTCGTAGAACAGCTGAAGATCGGCCTGACGGCTTTTAAGTTCCGCAAAAGTCAGGTAGTCGGTGAGACCGGTTTTGTAGGCCGCAAACAAGACGAGCGCTACAACCGCCAGTAGGAGAATTTTTTTCATGTTACTTCCCGTTTAGCTTCCAATCGTAGTCAAGAAATTCGATGTCGAAGTTTTGCGCCGGTAGATCACCGCTGACGCCGTAAAACTTAGCGCGCTCGGCGACGTAGACTTCGACGCTTCCGAAGACCTTTTCGAAATCCTCACCGTACCAGTCCAAGATCGACGACAGGTGCACCGTTTTATTCTTCACGAAAAACTTCCCCGGATTCTTGAAAAATGCGAGTTCCGCTTCCGCGAGCTCGGCCTGCAGACCTTGGCCCGTGTACGCACGGGGGCGCAGCGACGGACAGCCGATCGACGCGCAGTTCACCGCGAAGTGGATGCGCGGTTCCTTAAACTCGACGCGGATGCGCTCGTGCTCAATGTTGTCGAGTGTGAACTTGCTGCCGAGGAGCTTGTAGCCGGGAAACTCTTTCTTCCACGCTGACGTGAGCAAAGACCCCGTGTCCTTGATGCTCTTTATGGGATGGTGAATGAGAATCCACTCGAGAGTGAATGCGTTGTACGCGTTGATCAAGAAAGCGAGGCGCTGGTCAGCGCTGAAGGCTTGGTACTGCGCCGGGGTCACCGCACTGAGCGCACGGAGGTACGTTTGGAGATCACTGCGCCCGCGAGCCTTTAAACCCACGTAGTCGACCCAGGTCTGGCCATCTTTCTGTGACGTGTAGCTTTTGAGGAGACCATCGAACTTCGTGTGAGCATGATCGAAGCTCAACGGCAGCGTGGTCGACGCGTGGGCCAGCGAAGATAAGAGCAGGAGTATCGAAAGAAAGAATTTCATGAAAACCTCGATGGATTAAATCTTTACATTATTCATATGTTAACAAATTGCCTGTCACGATTAAACAGTTCTTTTAAGTATAATCTGTCTTGCAAGATAGAACGCGCCAGGTAGATGTGTTGTGACAATAAATATGAGAAGCCACTCCTGCGATGGGTCAGCGTACTTCACGTAGGCGAGCTGTGAAGCGAGGCCATACCAAATCGCAAGTTCCTGCCCGGCCATGGCCGCCGAAAGGCCGAACCACGGAAAATACCAGCCGTTGAATGCGGGCCGCCAAAAAGCGCTGAAGCTGTAGACCACCGTGCTCCAGTGCCAGCCCTCGAATGGCCAACGCAAACAGAGCAATCCCAACGCAGCAATTCCCAAAGCCCAGATGATGTTCGCCAATTGAATTCCTGACGAAACCTCTCCTCCTAACATTTGCCAAAGGGCGATCACACCTGAGTGCCACACCCAGTGTTCCAGGAAAGCGACCAGTCCCGAACTCTCGTGAAGGCTCAGGGGACCGAGCACATTTCCACCGAGCGCTACCGCCAGCGCCGCGAGCGAAATGGCGACGCCGCGAAACCGTTGTGCGCGAAACGCCGCACAGATGAACCACGGATACATGAGAAGAATATTAACCTTGAGGAGCGCCGAAACCACGAACGCGACGGCTGACAACTTCAGCGCACCTCTCTTCGTGAGGGTCAGTGCAAGCCAGAGAAACAGCCAGACGAGGAGATCGATGTGAACGCTCTGAGCAAACTCTTTCCCAAGGATCCCGGCGATACCGATGACGTAGACGGGCCTAAGCGGTGGCAGGAAAAAGAAAACCGCCGCGCACATGAGGGCGTTCACGATCTGGAGTGCGAGGAGTGCGCCGGAATACGGGAGCCAGCTAAACGCCGTATGATACGCCACTGCCAGCGGCGAGTAGGGCGACGTGAGTTTATTGAAACCGACGAGCTCACGTTCCGGAAAATCAACGCCGTCGAGCAGTTCCGCCGCAGGAGGAACGCGCCAAGGATCGAAGCCTTCTATGAGTACTTTCCCTTCCCAAAAGTAGCGATACTGGTCGTTCTCGAACAACGGTTCCGTGCCGAGCATGGGAATGAAGCAGATGAAAACGAGTGCCGGGTGCAGCTTGATGAGCGCGGGCCGGCGCCATGTGAGAAGACCGGCCAGGGACAAGAATACGATCCAGCCACCGACGAACCAGGCCGCCATGACGTAGTTCTCGTGGCCCACCTGCTGTTGACACAGGTACGCCACGAAAAGAGAAAAACTTAGGACGAGAACGTAGGAGATGATCCTAGCCATCAGTTTTTTCGGCGGCGTCACTCTTCGGCTGCGGCACAACTTTTTCTTCTTCGTCTTTCTTCGATTCTTCCTTGGCTTCCTCTACGAGTTCGTGGAAATCCGAAGTTTCGAGACTGTCGTTACTTCCACCAGCACCGCCGCCACTGGCACCGCCGCCGCCGGAAGCGATGGCCGTTGAGATTGTCGTGAGAGCGATGAGGAGCAATAAAAAAGAGCGCATGGAGACCTCGTTAAAAAGTGTGCTTAAGTGTAAGCGTCGTTGTCGATGCTTCGATCTTACCAATCTTTCTATCGCTTGTATCAGTTTGGTTGCTCGTGGTGCGCTCAAGGCCGTGGGAAACCTCGACAGTGAGCGGGCCCACCGGTCCACTGGCCGACGCGAACGCCATCACCGTTTCTTCCTCGAGGCCTTTGTTACCGTTCGACTGGAACGCCGACAGCTGCGTATCGTAGATGCGCTTACTCCAGTCGGCACGCAGTTTTGTATTGAAAGCTTTGCTCGGAACGACCACTTCCCCACCCACGCCGGGCCCCGACCAACTCCGTCCATCACTGTTGAGATCGATCACTCTCATCCAGATCGGCGTCACGGCCACGGTGATCTTATCGAAAGTCACTAGTCCCTTAACCGATCCCGTCACGGTGTCGATGCGGTCAGGCTTGAGTTCTTCACCGGCACCGACAAAAAAACCTTTGCGCGAAAGCGCCCTACGTTCGCGCCACCACTTCCGTGCGTAGGATACAGCGGGCTTGAGTTCGTAGCCCTGGCCCTTGTAGGCCAGCGCGGAATTCGCGGTTGCACTGATGTTGTCGTTCTGTTCGTTTACGTAGACTGAGTACGACGAGGCGTAGTCCTCGACTCTGGCGGTGAGTCCCCCGTCGAGCACCCAGGCCTTGGCGAATTTTTTTTCTACGAAGGTCCGTGTCTCAACGAAAAAATGGTCGCCGTCGATTTCGCGGAAGCTATTGGTGTTGACGTTGAAGTCACGGCGCCAGCGCCAGAGGTGACCCGCACTCAGCGATGCTCCGATCAGTACGGCTTTCAGCGGCTTAATGGCGAGCAACGTCGACGAGGCCTCGCCCTCTCGCAGGCGGCGAGCATCGGTATCGTGCTTGTATTCGAGCTTCGAGCGCACGAGGAAGAAGAATCCGCTATGTTTAAGTTTCGCCTTATGTTCCAGCGCAGACCCTACGATGAGCGTCGAGCGAGAAGCGGGGATAAAGGTCCTGTCAGGGTTATCGAGCCACGTGGTTTCGAGTTGCAGGTCCGCGGCCAATAACCGCGGGATGCAAAGAACAAAGAGACTAAGGAGCATCGTTGAGTCCCCAGTCGTAGTCGACGTAGTCAAGTGGCGGAAGCGTCGCTGGGAGATCGTCTGAGTACTGGCGTAGGAACGCTTCTACTGAACCGGACTGATTGACAAAATCATCAAAAAACCAATCAAAAATCTGCGACACCTTCAGGCCACCGTTTCGAAGGTCGAGCATGCGCGGAAGTTTGAGACCGATACGAGTGACGTAGTCGAGCTGCGCCTCAAGCGTCTCTCCGCGGTAGGCCTTGTCCAGCAGTACGGGGCATCCGATGGAAGCGCAGATAAGAGCGAAGTGCACACGGCCATCAGCGAAGTTCATAGACGGACGCAGCTTCTCGTTTTCTATTTGGTCGAGACTGAGCTTCAGCCCACCCAAGCGATAGAAGATTTCTTTGAAAGCGCGGAAACTCCCCTCGCCACCAATGTCGCTGATGGATTTTAAGGCGCCGTCGGCGTAGTTCAGTAAAACAGTCTCGAGGGTAAAGAAGTTGTAGGCGTTGATGTAGGTCGCGTGCAATTGGTCGCGCGAAAGGGCAGCCAGAGAGATGTCGCGGTAGTACTTATAGAGCTTCAAGCGATTAGACTGGAAGTTCGCGTCTGCTAAATAAAGCTCAGACAAACGACGGTAACGAACGCGGCTATCCGGGTTTCCCGAAACCGTATCCACCGTTGGAACGACGACCTCCGCCAGGTAGGCATCGAGGTAGTCGCTATCGATTTTATCGGCATCCAAGGTCACCGTGTCGAGTACGTCGTCGGAAACCGACACACCTGAGATCGAGGCAGGTCCCTTTTGAAGGGCCACCGGTGCCTGGTAATTGCAGGAAACTGACAAGAGAAGCAAAAGAATGAGTGATTTCATAATGACCTCGTTGATTATGTTAATATATTAACATACTGGCCTTTTGCAACAACTTTCATCCGAAGCCTGTAATTAAGATAGGAGGTCACGGCCACCGCGAGCGTTGCGGGTGAAACCCTTTGAACTGACACAGGTTTTAAGTTAGGCTTAAGGTATGTCTAAAGCGAACCCGGCGAGTAAAATCAAAAAATTCGAGAAAGTACGACTCGACCCTAAGGTCGATGTGTGGCGGCAGCTCCTGGTCATGGTGGAGACTTTGTACGAAACGCTGGAGAAGAAGCTCGGCGAGAAAGACTGCACCTACCCGCGCTTCCGTCTGCTCTTTGTCCTCTACTTTGAAGCTCCTTGTAGTCCGGCAACACTTGCGAAACGGCTGCACGTTTCCCGCAGTAACCTCACGACATTTTTGCGACGACTTGAAGAAGACGGGCTCATCTACGCCTGCCCTCTGGCATCGACGGATACGCGCTTGAAATACGTGCTGAGTGAACAAGGATCGACCTATACAGAAGAGCTCATGACGTACCACTTTGAGAACATCAAAAAACTTTCCCTGTTCTCACGGCCCGAGTTCATCACGGAAATCGGGCAGTTCCTTAAGGACAACAAGAAAGAAGGCTCGGTCTAGCATTTGACTCCGGAACGTAAAGTCGCCTATGTTAACATGCTAACATAGTCTACACTCGGGGTTTGCATGCTTCTTTTCTTTTGCTCCATGACGGCCGTGCTCTTTTTGGCCTTCTCCAACGGCGCCAATGACAATTTTAAAGGAGTCGCCACACTCTACGGGAGTAAGACGGCGAGCTACAAAGTCTCGCTGAGCTGGGCGACGATTACGACCTTAGCTGGTTGCCTGACGGCCGTGATTTTTGCCCAAGAACTTCTGTCGAACTTTTCGGGACGAGGACTGGTGCCCGAGCACGTTGTCGCGGATCCACTTTTCCCTATAGCTGTGGCCTTCGCGGCCGGCGCCACCGTTTTTCTAGCAACGAAGTTCGGATTTCCGATCTCTACCACGCACGCCATCGTCGGTGCGCTCATCGGTGCTGGACTGATCGCCTCAAGCGGCGGCATCAACACCTCGAAGCTCTTCGGGACATTCTTCTTGCCTCTTCTCGTGAGCCCAATCTTATCAGTCGTTGTCACCGTGGCCCTCTACCCTCTTTTTAGGTTTACGAGACGAAAACTCGGAGTGGAACGACAGAGCTGCCTTTGCATCGGTCAGGAGGTGCTCCAGCTCGCACCGGCCCACATGTCGGCCGGTACCATGAGAGCATCGGTGCTCATCCCTCAACTGCCCGAACTTAGCGTCGGGACGGAGATCACTTGTGAGGAGCGCTACACGGGAAAAGTGTTCGGCGTGAGTGCCAAGCCCACCTTGGACAAAGCGCACTTCGTGACCGCGGGCCTCGTGGGTTTTTCGCGCGGCCTCAATGATGCTCCCAAGATCGCCGCGATCATGCTGGCGTCGGGCTTTGCCTCCGGCTTCGGTGCCATCTCGATGGTCGCCGTCGTCATGGCGTTCGGGGGTCTTGTGTACTCGAAGAAGATTGCGCAGACCATGTCCTATGACATCACGAAGATGAACGATGGCCAGGGCTTCACGTCGAACCTTGTGACAGGATTGATTGTGATCGGGGCTTCCCGTTTCGGTTTGCCCGTCTCCACCACGCACGTCTCCTGTGGTTCTCTCTTCGGAATTGGGCTCATCACTCGGCAGGCCAGATTCGCAACGATCACCAAGATCATCCTTTCCTGGATCACGACACTTCCGCTGGCCATCACTCTAGGGGCCGTGAGTTTTTATCTGTTGACCAGCCTACTGACCCCGTAATCAACTACTCAAACTTCGCCATCTTCGTTCCCGCCGCGTAGTCAGTGTTTTCGTATTTTGTGCGTTCGCGGAACTGTCGGCCCATGACCTCAAGCCGGCCGAAAACCTTTTCGAGTTTCGAGATGAGGGTATTTTCCGGCACGACCTTCTTTAAGGCTTCGAGATAACCGTATACCACCGCAAGCACGTTGTTCACTTCGTGGTTGTAGGCCACGCCAATCTCGCGGAAGACGATGAGCCGGGTTACCTCGTTTTTACTTTTCTCCGCGTCGATGATCTTGAGGATCATGGTGTTCCTTGTGCGCATCATCTCACCGATGTCGTCGTTCGGGATGAGCGCTTCGGGGATCAGTCCGGCGTGGAGATCGGCGTACCCAGAAACGTTCGCGGCAAAGACGTAGCGCAGGTAGCGGCCGACGATGAAGTGGTACGCGAGCAAAAAGCCGACCGAAGTGAAGAGAACTATCAGCGCGGTGAGTAGGATGATGTTCGTTCGGTACTGACGCAACATCTGGGTTCTGAGTTCCGCGGAAAAAATTTCTACGCCGTGGAGGTTGTACTTGTTTTCGATGGACGAGGCGATAGAGGTGTTCAGGTTCGCGAGCTCAGTCTCCTTGACCCGCAGACTAAAGACCAGCAGCACGCCCTCGATCAAGAGCAGGAGGAAGACGATGCTGAGAGTCAGCTTAAATTGACTTTTTTTCATGTATGCCTTCTTTGGTTTCTAAAATAATTTCTTTCACGACCGTCACGAAGCGCGACTTCGTGTCGTCGCCGTCCACACTGAGCCAGAGGCCCAGCATGGTACCGTCAACATCGATATCTACGTTTTGCTGAAGCTTTCCGTCGACGAAGCTCCCGACCACGCGTTCTTCAATGAGCTCGGACTTTGGGTGGGTGCGCGCGGTGAAACTTGCTTCTTGGTTTTGCGTCGTGAAGTTAAGAAAATGTATTTTCTCGATGCCTGATCCCTCAGGGGCCAGCGCGTAGAGCTTTTTTACCCAGTCCGGCGCCGACATTCGCTGCAGGAAGCTGAGACGTTTTTTTCCCGCGACGATGAGGCCAATCCGCAGCGGAAAATCATCAGCACCGGCAGCGCCGAGCTTCTCCATGGTCTTTATCTGACCCGCGAACGTCGCGCTCACAGAAATGCGTTCGATACGTACGGGAGTTGCAAACTTGTACACGAGCGGGCCCGAAGAAGCGTCGACGGTGACGGCGATGCCATCGGAGTGGGATATCTGGTGCGCCGGAAGATTCTTGTAGCTCAGTAAACTCCAGGCCCCATCGTCGAGCGGAACGACGAGGGCCGCGAAAAGAAACCGCTTCACGAAACCACCAACGAGATAAGCGCACCCGTCAGCAGCGTGGCGAGGTTTCCGGCCAGGAGAGATTTTAGTCCCAGCACGGCGATTTCTTTTTTTCTATCGGGCAGCAGCTGACCCAGGCCCCCGACGACGATGCCGAGGCTCCCGAGGTTCGCGAACCCGCACAGCGCGTAGGTCACGATCGTCGTCGTGCGTGCACCTAGTCCGGCGCCCGGGAGTTGCAGATACGCGACGAATTCGTTGAGTACGATCTTCTGTGCCATGAG
>JAKFUR010000142.1 GCA_021732585.1 Bacteriovoracaceae bacterium | reverse complement strand
GTGGCCGAAGCCGATGCCGCTGAACGAGAGGATGGACCATTTCACAGAGCTTCTCGAGCGACGTGCGGCCTGGATGCGGTACTGAGCAGAAACGATTTCCGGTGAGTTCTCAACGGCGACGCGAGTGACTTCGCTCATCGGTGTCTGCAACGTCTCAGGCGTCAAGAACGGGCGCACGGGCGCGAGCTTGAGATCAGCTTCAGGTCCCTGACCGATCAGCTCGTTGAATGCGGCTTTTTCTTCGGCGAGGAAGCTATCAAAACGAAGAGCGATGTCGCGAAGATCCAAGAGACGGAGTTCGACGCGCTGACGGTCTTCGTACTGCATGAGTCCGAGCGCGATCTGCTCGTCAACCACTCCCAGGAGCTCTTCCATCAGAAGGATTTCTTGGCGCATGAGATGGAGGCCCGCCTCTTCTTTGAGGATCGTGTAGTAGAGCGTGGCGATTTGGTTTTTAACGTTCTCGCGAAGGGCGATATGGTCGTACTTAGCGGCCAGGCGCATGTTCTTCTCAGACTGCACTTGGTAAATTTTTGAAGGAAGGCTGGTGACGAGTTCGATCAGAATGAGCGGCGACCAGGCGTTCAAGAAATAGAGTGCCGCAACTGTTCCTAGACCATACGGAAAGTACTGAGCGCGCGCCTCGGCGATTTTTTTCTGTGCTTGCAAGAGACGCTCGTAGGAAATGCGCACGTCGAGCTGGTCGTTCAAGACCTGGCCACGAACTTCTTCCAAAGAGAGTTCGCTGCCGTCGTGGGTGAAGATCTGATTGGCCGCAAGCTCTACGTCGCCGTGGCCCCAGCTCGTGGCCGGGAAAAGGCAGAGGGCGAGGATGAGAGATAAGAACTGTTTCATGCTAGTTTCCGCTAACCGTGAGGGTCTTCTCAAAACTCGCACCGGCGAGAGTCGTAACAACGGCCACGACATCTACGCTTCCGGCGTTGGCCGGCTTGTACACGAGTTTGAATCCGTCGGCGGCGAGTTTACGGTATCCCGTGCTGTCTCCGTTAACTTTGAAGGTCACACTGAAGATATTTCCCAGATCTTCCGCCGAAGCCTTCAAGTCCAGCACAACCACTTTTGCACCGCTGGTGTTACTAGACCAGCGCGCCGTGATTTGCACGTCGGCAGGAGTGACGTCAGTGACTCCAAGACTGCTATCGAGGCTGAGCAAGCGCTTGATTTGAGCGATTTTGATGCGTCTCTCGAATGCAAGCTTCAAGAGGGTACGCTTTTCAGCAAAGGTGGCGTTTTTAGCTGCCACGAGTACTTCTTGCGTGATCAAACCATTACCGAACAACTCTTCTTGGCGGGCATCGATGATGAGTGTCGATGCGAGAACGCTCTCCTGAAGAGCGATACGTTGATCGAGGATCGTGAGTTGTTTGTAGGCCGAATCGACCTGGTTGCGAATTTTGAGATTGAGCTTCTCTCCCTCGAGCTGGACGATGCGGGCCTTTGACTTCTCGATCGACATCTTCGAGGCGTAGCCGAAGCCGATCCCGTCGAAGCTCACGAACGACCAGCGCGCCGAACTGACCATGAACTGGGCGGCGTTGTACTGGAAGCGGTTGCTGACGAGTTCGTTCGAATTATTGATGGCAAGAGTCGCCGCTTCCTTAGATGACTCCGGGAGTGAGTCGCGGTCGTCTTCCGGCAAGTCACCGAGGAAGAGATCTTCCGATGGATCGCGGTTCGTGGCGATCAACATGGCTTGTTTCTCGATGAGGAGCAAGGTCTCGAGAGCGTAGATGTCTTGTTCGTGCTGAAGGAGCTGCCGCTGAGTCAGGTACACCACGTTCGCGTTGTCGGCTCCGAGCTCTTGTTCGGCGCGGGCCGCCTCAAAGACGTCGCGGATGAGAGTCTGTTGCTGCTTCATGTTCGTCAGGAGTTCTTCGTAGTGCTTGATGCTGATGTAGTTGATTGTGAGACCCTCGAGGATGTTGAGCTTGATGCCCTCGGTGGTGAACTTCTCGGCGACCGCGAGCTCTTGGCTGCCCTGGTACACGAACCAGTCAGACGGCGTCGGCACTACCGACTGCAAGATGGCGAGGGTCGTGTTGACGTTGATGAGCTGGATGTTCGCTCCCGGCAAAAACTCACCGCGCGCCACGCCGATGTTTTTCTGCGCTTGGTAGTACTTTTCGTACTGGATGCGCAGATCGAGGTTCTCGGAGAGAACCTCATCGCGGAGTTCAGGCAGAGTGATTTCCGTTGCAGCAAAGGAGCGAAGTCCAATGAGCAAAAGACCAATAATAAAGGAGCTGCGAATGAGATTCGTCCACATAGGGGGGGTCCTGTCTTTAAAATTGTTTCGAGCTTTTAAATATTTATTGCGCGCTTTTACCTCAGCTCTAACGCTTTGGGTAAGTTAAAATTTCGTGAACTTACATCTATGTAAGTTTTATTGATCTTCGTAGGCCCGGACCTTTCGAGGCACATAAACCTCTCTTAATTTCTGCCACTTACCTTTAAATTGTGAAGCCCCTTGAATCCAAACAAAGTCAGGTTGGGCGCCATCCTGCCATTCTCCACCTACCACCTCACCGTCTTTGTCTAAGTCTAGCCAGTACTGATAGCGGCTATCGAGGTACTCAGCCGCCGGTGTTCCGATAACGGGATGAAGCTTCGGGGCGATGGCTCCCGCATAGCGCACTTTCATCTCCACGAACTGCCGGGTCACTGTTCCGGGCGCAGAAGTCTCGAGTGGCCCCGATTGCGCCAGCATGTTCGATTCGTAGGAAACGGCGACGTGGTTCCACACTTCGCGAAAGCGCGTCACGTCGGCGACAAAACTTTCACCGAGCAATCCGAGCCGATTGGTCACGATCACATGGAAGGCGCCGGCGTTGATGTCCCAGCAGCGCGCGCGGTTCTCATCGAGCAAGGCCACATCGGTATCTACATAGCAGCGCTCACCCACCAGCGTGGCTTTTGCGGTGGCATCTTTGGCGTAGAAGTAGGCCAGGAGCCCCGCCACGTCGCTCGAATAAAATGTCACTTCAATGCCATCACGGTTTTTGAGTACCACCGTCTCTGGTTCCGCATGATTCATTGCCGCGGTGGTGTAGCCGTGGCAGATGCCGTGCCAGCTCTCTGCAGTCGGAGAAACCTGCGTGAACACGCGCTTCACCGTCGGGTAGCGGTACTCGCGATTAAGAATGTCGTACTTCTCTGCCGGCGAGAGCTGGTTGATCTCTTCCTGTGTGAGCGATTTGAGCTGTGCGAGGCTTGGCGACTTGTACTTGAAGTTCTGCGGATCGCGCGCGGTCCAGCGGTGGGCAATGCCCCCGACGTTGTTGTTCCAGTGATACCCGGGCCAAGCAAGCGATGGGTCCGCCACGCGGCCCGCAAGCGGAAGCCTGCTGAGTTTCACATCGAGGCGACCCAAACGAGCTGGGTTGTTGCGTTCGTTCCACCCCTGCGCCAGGGCGCAAGTTGCAGTGAGGCCAAAAACCAATGAAGTGAAAACCAAGTTCTTCATGACGGAGATAACTAAAGAAAACGCACGAGCTTAGCAATGCCGAAACTCGGGTGTGTAGATTATTCCCTAATCCCTAAACACAACGAGGAAAAATACGGTAGAGAGTCTTCACATGAAAAACATCCTTGTCACCGGAGGCGCCGGCTACATCGGCTCACACCTCCTCAATCAGCTGAAGTCTCTTCCGGAATTCCATCCGGTGGTGGTGGACAATCTTTCGACAGGAAAGCGCGAATCGATTCTCCACGGTGAACTGCATGTCGGCGATGTCGCCGATACGGAATTCATGGCCAAGCTTTTCGAAAAATTCAACTTCGCCGGCGTGCTCCACTTCGCAGGCAGTGTGGTGGTTCCCGAGTCGGTTGCCGATCCTCTTAAGTACTACGAAAACAACACCGCCAACACGCTCAAGCTCCTCTCGCACGTCGCCCGCTTTAAAACGCCGGCTCTGATCTTCTCGTCAACGGCTGCGGTCTACGGCAACCTCGCCGACGGTGTCGCCCATGAGGACACCCCGACGAATCCCGAGAGTCCCTATGGCCGAACGAAGCTCATGAGCGAGTGGATGCTGCAAGACATGGCGCACGCCCTCCCCGATTTTTCCTACATGATCCTGCGCTACTTCAACGTGGCCGGCGCGAGTCTCGATGGCCGCATTGGGCAGTCGACGCCGCAGGCGACACACCTTCTTAAAGTGGCGTGTGAAACCGCGGTGGAAAAACGCGCCCAGATGCAGATCTACGGCACGGACTATCCGACGAAAGACGGAACCTGCATCCGCGACTTCATCCACGTCGACGATCTGGCACGCGCCCACATCGCCGCACTTAAGTACGTATTGGAAGAAAAGAAATCGCAGACCTTGAACTGCGGCTATGGCCATGGCCACACAGTGTCTGAGGTGATTTCAGCCGTGAAAAAGTTGAGCGGACGAGACTTCCCCGTCGAACTCGCGCCCCGCCGCCCCGGTGATTGCGGTGTCGTCATGAGTAAGGCCGATAAGATCAAGGCCCTCTTAGACTGGGAGCCGCAGCACGATTCGCTCGATGTGATCGTCAAGAGTGCGCTGGAGTGGGAACGAAAGCTTAAATAAGTTTTTTTAACTTCTCGTTCAGCTCGCGCTCAAAGACTTCGTAGGAGAACTTTTCATTTTTGAGCAAGCGCTCGGCCTGAAAGATCTTGTACCGTTCACTCACACTCTCGAGCCAGCTCTTGAGTTCGATACCTAGGGCATCTTCTTTTTCAGAACGTGCCGCGATCACGAGCAATTTACGATAGGTCTCTAGTCCCTGCGCCGCCAGCATGAACCGCACCGTCGGGCGCACACTGCCGTCCGCGAGCGGGAGCCACGCCGTGACATCCCCTTCGCGTCCGTCGAGTTCGAGGTAAGGATAGTTATTCACCGACTGCCACTCAAGATAATGCTTGAGACCCGCGCGGGCCGCGAGAAATAGTCCCACACCAAAACCAAATCGTGGATCATCTAAATTTCCGGGTGCGCCGTTGTACGCGCCCCACTGATGGCCCTGGCGCTGCCAAATCTGCAGCTTCCAGCTGTCGGCTTTCGTGTAGAGGCCCACGTTCAAGCTTTGATTGAAGTCATCGGCACTTTCATCCGCCATACTGGAGAAGGCACTCAAAGGAATGTTCGGAAAAAGTTTTCGCAAACGCTTGCGCAGTTCACTGTCGGCCGCCAGACGATTCTGGTAGCCGCTCGGCTCGTCACTAAAAGTAAGCACGATCTGGGGAGTTTTTTTATTCTGTTCGACGATCCGCTTATTAAGAATCTCCGCTTCGCGCTCCGGGATATCACCCGGCTGCGCGAGAAATAATCCGCCATAGGTGTACGCAGAAAGAAACCCGAGTTTGCCGGCCGTGGTGAGAACTTCCGAAAGATCGCTCTCATCACTGGGTAGCGAACTGAAGGCCGTGAATCCAAACGTCGCCATGAGCTTCAAGGCAGCGAGACGGATTTGCTGATGATACTTCTTAAGAGCGGCTTCTTCGAAATACGGCGGTGGCAAGGGCGTGAGATGGAAAAATCCAGCGGCAACCAACGCTTTGGGGAGTATGTAGTTGTGCACATCGAGGCTAAGTGGAATTGAGTGGCCCGTCGTTTTATTTTGTAGTTGCAGGCTTCCCTTCCAGCTGCCGGTCTTCCTGGTCGCATCGATGGGGAGCGTGAGCCATACGAAGTTTACCGGATCGCTCAGTGTGAATTCGGTGGTTTTCGGTGTGACGAGGACTTTCCCCACGCGCTCGAATGTTTCATGGTTCATGTCGATGGACACGTCGTGTGCCTGGACCACGGCGAGCTCTAAGGATGCAGAGATGCGCTCGCCAGAACTGTGCACGATTTCGCTCGCACTCCATTTGTAGGTACCAGCGGGCAGCTGCAGCACTTGCTGCGGACGTGTCCCTTTTCCTCCGACAAAGCTCAGCTCGTGGCGCGAGACTTGCGACTGGTGAGGCGAGAGTCGCACTCCAGGGGAGATCACACCGATGGTTTTTGCCGCAGTCACCGGTCGAGAAATACGGCGGGCCTCGCGTTGCCATTCACGCGCTTCGAACTCCCGCAGTTGGGCGCGATAGATCACGGCTGCTGGTTGGAGATTCTCCGGCCAGATGAGGAGTCGGTTGAGTGAGACGCCGGTGGCATCACCTTCGAAGGTGAATACGGCGTGGCCCTGGGTCACCTCAAACTCAAATTCGCGGGGGGCGAAGACTTTTTGAAAAAGTGAGTCGTAGAGACTCATGGTTGCGGGCGCCGGATCCTGGAACTGCAGAAGGTCCTTCAGGTACGCGTCCTTATTAGAACGGGTCTCGAGCAGGAGCGGTTTTTGATTGAGCTGCACGAAGCGCCGTTTCCAGAAGGACGGGTCCCAATACCCGAGGCGATTCCAGATCAGTTCTCCTCGGTAGCGACCGTTGGGAAGATCCACGCGGAAGCTCCCCTCCAGCACGCCGATCGTCCCACGCAAGGTCGAAGGAGCGTAGATCGCGTCTTCACTACGCCAAAATTTCGCGCCATCAAGAAACCCATGGCCCGTGGTTTTTGAATAGGTTTCACCTTGCAGCACCGGCGGAAGCGGTGTGAGGCCCTTGAGATCATCCACGGTGAAGTCGAACGCTCGCAGGCCCGAGGGAGCGGCGAGCGTTGGTTTTTTTATGAGTTGAATATCATCCACGAAAAAGCTCGTGGGTGTGCCTTCGACGTGGATAAAAAAGTTCGTGAGTTTTTTGAGATCAATCGGTCGCTGGTGGCGATGGGAGCCGCGCTCTCCCACCCATTGGGTCAGCGAGAACGTCACCACGTTCCAACCGGGAGCCAGCGTGGTTTTGTGGTTGAGTTTCGTCCAGTAGTCTTTCGAGTTCGCATCCGCCAGCGTGAGAAAGAACTGTGCCGACGTCTGGGTGGGATTGTTGACCTTGAGTTGGATCTGATCGAACCCACTCCAGTCGCCGCCGCGCAACTGTCGTACAGCAAAGTCGTAGAACTTTCCGGGAGCAATGGTCCCAACGGGATTTCCATTCGCGGCTTTCGACACCGCCAAGGAGTGTGACTTGCCAGAAAAATCCACCAGCATGCTTGCCCAAGTGCTCCAGCAAAACAGAAGAACGCCGGCGATCATAGCAAGCGACTCAGCGTAGAAACGAGTTCAGGACGCTCGATAAAGTCGTAGTGCGTGCCTTCGATCTCCACGGTCTCGATTTTCCCCTTCACCACTTTGCCCCACCCCATCACCGGATCGCTGTACCAGCCCTTCTCTTTAAGGCGGGCGCGGATGATGCAGATGTTTCCTGCATAGGTCGCCGGGCGATAGAGCCGGAGTGCGCGGTAGTTGGCTTGTTCGAGATCGAACAAGACGATGTCGAGCGGGATTTTTTTGAGGTTCAAGCCGAGCAGCGCTTTACGAAACTGGATGCTCAACGCTTTAAGGCGGTAAACGAAACTGCTGGCTATTCGACGAAGGATCGACTGCTCTGCGGGATCGTTCGCTCTTATCACGACGTCAGGACCGAACGTATCAAACATGATGATGTTCTCAATTGTTTCACCTTGCGAGATCAACAGCTGCGCCACTTCGAAGGCGACCGTTCCGCCCATGGATCCGCCAGCAAGAAGATAGGGCCCGTGTGGCTGGACCTGACGAATCTCACTCGCGTAAACGCGCGCCATCTCTTCGATGGTACCGATGAACGGCTCCTTCCCATCGAGGCCGCGTGATTGTACGCCGTAAAGTGGGCGGCGGTCTTTTACTGCGGGAATGAGAGTCACGTAGTTCATAACGTTGCCGCCCACGCCATGGAAACAGAAGAGCGGCGATCCACTGCCTGAAACCGAGATCGGCACCAGTGAACGGAAACCCATCGAAGGCAATGCTTGCGGTTGCGTGAGTTTTTTAAAGTCTGCAAACTTTGGATTTTGAATTAGGCCCGCAAGCCCAAGGTTGAGCGAGTAGGTTTTGTTGATCTCACTAATGAGGGTCACGGCCAGCAACGAATTACCACCCGCTTCGAAAAAATCATCGGTGTCTTTGACCTGGGCAACACCGAGCACCCGCTGCCAGATCGAATCGATATCGGTTCCATTAGCGGTAGATTCCTCGCTCGGCTTATAAGGCACCAGCGCCTTGCGATCGACTTTACCGTTCGCGGTGAGGGGAATCTTGCTGATCGTTACGAAGTGTGACGGCACCATGTACGCTGGTAGTGTTTGCTTTAGAGTAGATGCGAGTATTGAGAAATCTACATTGCCCACAACGTGCGCAACAAGGCGCGTGTCGCCGGGAGAGAATTCTTGGCAGGCCACCACGGCTGCGTCGACGCCAGGAAACTTTCTGAGCTGCACTTCGATCTCTTCGAGCTCAATGCGGTAGCCGCGGATCTTGACCTGCGAATCGATGCGGCCAAGGCATTCCCACTCGCCGCTGGGTAAAACCCGCGCTAGATCGCTGGTGGCGTAGAGGCGGCCGAGCTGATGGTTAACGAAGCGCTCGTTTGTGAGATCCGGGCGACGGTAATAGCCCGTCGCTAGGCCCGCTCCGGCGATGTAGAGTTCTCCGACAGCGCCATCCGCTAAGGGATTTTTCTGTGCATCGAGGACGTAGAACTGGGTCATGTCGATGGGACGCCCGATGGAGATTTTCTGTTGGGGGACAACCTTCGCGCACGACGACCACACCGTGGTTTCCGTCGGGCCAAACATGTTCCACACTTCTTTCACGGCGCCACACAATTTATCGGCGAGATCGGTGCTGAGCGCCTCGCCTCCGCAGAGGATGCGTAGATCGGACTTCCCGCTCCAGCCTGAGGCGAATAAGAGCCGCCAGGTAGCAGGGGTCGCCTGCATGATGGACACCTTGTGAAGCCGCAAGAGTTGTGCGAGTTCGGCGCCGTCCATGGTCTGGGCGACGTCGGCGATGACAAGTTTTGCACCACTGATGAGCGGCAGATAAAGTTCGAGTACGGCGATATCAAAACTCAATGTCGTCAAAGCGAGCAGGCAGTCTTCGGCCGTGAGACCAGGTGTGTGCTGCATGGAAGAGAGGAAGTTTTCCACCGCGCCGTAGCTCACCTCGACCCCCTTGGGTTTGCCGGTGCTTCCAGAGGTAAAAATCACGTACATCGGATCAGAAGCTGATTTTTTTATCGGAGCTAATGTACCGGGTTTCTGAAGCTCACTTAGGGTGAACGTTTTCTTGCCTACGAAGAGCTCATCGCTCGGACGATCGGTGATGTTAAAAATCGGCTGGGCCCCGTCAAGCATCGCTTCGAGACGTCCCCGTGGAAAGTACGGATCCAGTGGTACGTAGCCTGCGCCGGTGCGCAGGATCGCCAGCAAAACTGTGACCATGGAAACACCGCGCTCCATGGAAACCCCGATCAACACGCCGGGCTTTGCCCCTTGCGCCTGTAAAGCCACCGCACAGATCTCGACCCGGCGCCAGAGTTCGGCGTAGCTCACGGTTTCACGATGATCAGTGATGGCCATTTTTGCGGGGAACAGATCCACCTGGGTCTTAACTTTCTCGATGAGTCCACTGTCGCCGACGACGGTATGGATAATGGTTCGGAACTCCCGCAGATACTGCGCCACCAGTTCTGGCGCAAAAAGATCACTGCGAAACTCGATCGCCCCTTCCACGCGCTGTCCGCCGGCCTTGATCCAGACGTCGAGATCCGTGTGGGTCGAAGACTTATCGACGTTGATCTGCGTGTACGGCCTACCGTCAAATGTGCCTGATCGGTTCGTGACGTCTTGGAAAGAAAAGAAGGTTTGGAAAATCGGCGTACGAGAGAGATCGCGCGGGACTTTGAGTTCGTTCAAGACGACTTGAAACGGAAGCATCTGATGCTCGAGCCCTTCAAGCACGGCACTCGCCACTTTTTTTAGGGTCACTTCAAAAGTCTCGGACGCAAGCACCGAAACTCGAATCGCAATCGTATTCACGAAGAAGCCAATGACGTTTTGGGCGGCCTCTTGATCGCGACAGCGCACGGGAATCCCGACGACCACATCACTGAGTTTTGAGATTTGAGCGATGAGACGAACCTGTGCTGTCAGAAGGACGTTAAAGAGTGTGGTGTTCTCGCGCCGGGCCAGCGCGCGCAGACGAAGTGTTTCCGCCTCGTCGAATTGGAACGGCAGCGTAACTCCGTTGTGGGTCATGGACTTGGGACGCGCCAGTGCTCCTGGCCAATCGATGGATGGCAGGGGCAACGCGAGCTTCGCGCGCCAGTAGGCCTTGGCGTTCTCAGCAGCGCCACTCCGCTCGAGACTGCGCATGTCGATGGCATGATCGAGCGCCGTCATTGTCAGCTTTGATAAAACGGGCGAAGTACCTCGTTTGAGCGAGGTGTAGATGGCATCGAGTTCTTCGAAAAAGATATCAAAGCTCCAGCCATCCCAGATGATGTGATGGACCAGGAAGAAGAGCACGTGTTGTTGCTCAGAAATTTTAAAGAGCTTCACGCGGAAGAGCGGTGCTGCGCCTTTATCAAATACAAAGCGCGCCTCTCTATTCAGGCGTTCCACCAGTCCCGTCTCGCTGATCAATTCTGTAGTCATTGACGGAGTGGCAACTTTATCAATGGGAAGAATGATCTGCTCTGGAGGCATGCCACTAGAAATCTTAGTCCGAAGGGCGGGATGACGCTCGATCAAAGTTGCGAAGGTTTTTTCTAACAGCGTGAAGTCG
>JAKFUR010000169.1 GCA_021732585.1 Bacteriovoracaceae bacterium | reverse complement strand
CTCGCAACTGGCCGAATCGTGCGGTTCCCAGACAACCGGACTCAACTACTTTTTTATGTCCAGGTCTGGTAGTGCGAAAGGTATAGGTTCCGGCGGGACAGGCCTTGCTCTCCGTGGGATGAACCTCTTGCAACACCTTTAAGCTCTCCCCTTGTTTACTCACACGGGCCGGAGCAAGAACAAGTCCGTTTAAGCGATACCCTTTAGCGGTACGAGCAAAGTCCCATTTTTATTTGGCACCCACAGCGGTTTGGCTGGTGAGTTCGTGACGAAAAATGGGTGAAGACATGCTCCACGCAGAACCAGAAAAAAGAATAAGTAAAAGAAACTTATGGCGCACAGTATGTCCCCGCGGCCGGCTGCTCGCTACAACCCATCTGTTCACGCAAACGAGGCTGCAGACGGAAAAGATTATTGATTCGATCGACTGTCGGTGGATGAGAGTCAGCTTGTTGCTGTTCAAGTGAGCCAAGATAGAGACCCGTCTGATAGACCTCAGGTAAGAAGGCTTCAATTCCACCACCCTCTCCGGCCATCAAGCAGTTATTTTCCATAAGGGCCGGCATCGCCTCCGCCCATAGATCAGGAATAAGCCCCGGGCATTCGAGTGCGTAGAACATGCCCCCCACTTCAGTGAGGTTGGTGGGGCCCGGAGCTAAGGCAGCGGCCTCTGCTGCCAGCCAATCAGCGAAGGCTTCCTGCTGACGAGATTTACCGGGAAGGATTGAGCAACCCGCAAAGTCAGTGACCAAACGATTGATCGACGCCAACATTTGTTCAGCTTGAGACGCATCTTCTCCACTGGCACGTTGAATTCTGATTTGTTCTTCTAATAAGACACGTGCCCTCGCTGGGTCGGCTACCTGAGCATTGAGTGACTCAGGATTTCTCAAACATGAGAGGACTTCGCGAAAGGGATTCTCAGGATAAGTCGAGCCAGTGGCCGCTACGCCACTAAAAACTCCAGGTATTACCGCCACAACAGAACTTGCGTCCGCGACACTGTACTGAGTTTCAAATCCTGCTTGCACTACATGAAGCGGACAGGCCGCATTGCATGGATCTACCGAGTGGCCCAGCTCATGCGCAATTACCATGCGCAAATGCTCCGTGGGCATCCCCATCATCTGCGGACAAATCTTCAGAGTGTGAGTGGTTGGATCGTAAAATGCGTTGGGACTCGGGCAGAAATTTTTGAGTTCAATAGGATCATTAACAAAATCGATCCTCGCCGTACGCAATCGAACACTCATGGCCTCGATTGAAGCGGCCCTTTCTGGGTAGCGGGCCTGTTGATCTTGCATAACTCTGAGCGTTTGCTGACGAACTTCATTGGCCAAAGCAGTTATTTGCACTGTTCGCAAACTAAATTGAGCGCGTGCGCTGAGCCCTAGCGCACCTTCCTGCGAGAGCATTTCTGGATTTAAGAATGGATCCTGTAGAACCTCTCGGATCCGTGGAGGGACCTGTTGCCAGTCAATCGCAGGATTTCTCTGCTGTGATCCCAGAGCAGCTTCGTGCTCTACCTTGCGCCTGATCGCTTCTACTAACCCCTCGCTCATCTCGACGACTTCTCTACTAGCGGCTTCCGTGAACTGTCGCGTGATATAGACCGATTCACTTTCACCTTGGAGTCGCGGCGATGCCGTCTGTGCATAGGCCGCATCTGCGAAGGACAATTCCACACGATTAAAATTTAACTGCACATCGGCCGGCTGCTGAATCAGCCAGCGATTAAACTCGAGCGGATGCACTTCAGTCGTTTGACTTGCTTGAAAATAGAGACCGCTCTGCCTACCACACTGCATAAGCCGAGAAGCAATGTCTTGATAATTGAAATTGGGAATTCTTTCGCCAGCCGCGTTTTCGTAGAGATAGGGTGAGTTCCTTCGAGACGAGAGGTCGGAACAAACCTGCGTGAACGAACAACTTGCAACCTGGGCGCCGCCACATGCTTGAGGGGGCTGACCAGCTTCATTTAAGGCCGTCATCGCCATGTTGATGACTGAGACGTCTTGGGCAACTACTGACGACAACGTCAGGCCCCAGGCCATCACACTCACCCACAATAACTTCATGACTTCCCCTCGAACGTATTACCGATCTTAAGTTTAGCTTATAGAGAGGGGTTGAAAAAAGAAGGGGCACAAAAGTGCCCCTTAATAGACTAGTACGTGGCCAATTCGCGAGCTGCGACCAGAATCTTCTGCATATCTGGCAGAGTAGCACGCTCAAGAATTCGGTTAAACCCTACCGGCGTGAAAGTTGAACCCACACGGCGAACCGGCGCATCCAATTCTTCGAAGCAGGTTTCGTTGATCACACCCACGAGTTCACCACCGAATCCACCAAAGATTTTGTCTTCGTGAACAATGAGAGCACGGTGAGTTTTAGTTACAGTGGCCTTGATGGCATCGTAGTCCAATGGATTGAGTGAACGAAGATCCAGGACTTCGACTTCGATACCTTCTTTCGCCAACACTTCGGCCGCTTCCAATGAGAAGTGAACAGTGTTGCCGTAAGTGATGATCGAGAGATGCTCCCCTTGGCGGCGAAGGCGCGCCTTACCAAACGGCACTTCGAAATCTTCTGGTACCGGAGTCATAGCGTGTTTAGCGTTGTAGAGAGTTTTCGGCTCGAGATAAACGGTACAACCGCGAGAGCGCATAGCAGTTCTTAGCAAACCGGCAGCGTCATCAGCAAACGCTGGCACGACAACGCGAATACCTGGAAGCGTGGTCAGTGTACCTTCGATATTTTGTGAGTGGTAAAGACCGCCACCGATATAACCGCCAGAAGCGAGACGAATCACCATGTTCGGTGAGAACGCGCCATTTGAGCGCCAGTAATCGTGTGAGGTTTCTACCATCTGTTCCATCGCTGGCCAGAAGTAGTCAGCGAACTCGGCACCTTCTACGACCACACGAATTTTTTCATCGAAGCGAACCATACCGTTCGCTGTACCCAGAATAAAATCTTCAGCGATCGGTCCGTTGAACACACGGTGTTTACCGAACTCTTGCTGCATGCCTTTGGTGACGTTAAAGATACCGCCCTTCTCTTTGTTGGCGACGTCTTGCCCCCAGATATATGTGTCTGGGTTGTGACGGAATTCCGCCTTGAGAGTGCCGTTCAAAGAGTCGATGAACTTCATCGGCTCGCCATCGTAGTCATGAGTGCCGTCGACGTATTTCTGTGGAACGTGTGCTTCAGGAACAACGAAATCAAATATACTATCAGCAGTAGGTGCGGGAGCTTTCATGGCCTTGGTGTGGCCTTCGAGCATCAACGCTTTGGCTTCTTCTTCAATCTTCGTGAGTTCTTTCTCTGTGAAGATTTTTGACTTCAAGAGCTCTGCTTTGTATTTCGGCAAAGGATCTTGTGCCTTGGCATCAGCGATCTCTTTTTCGTCGCGGTACCATTCGTGTTTGTCTGAGTTTGAGTGGTTGCCGATACGCACGCACATGGCGTGAACGATGACAGGCTCGCTATTTTTGAGCGCGTGCTCACGAGCGGTGATCATGGCATTCATCGAATCAAACACGTCTTTACCGTCGCAAATGATGATCTGGAGGTTTTTAAAACCACGGAAGTTTTCTGCGCAAATTTCATTCGCTGTTTGGTCTGATTTAGGAACTGAAATGCCATAGCCGTTGTCTTGGAATACAAAAACCACCGGAAGCTTTTCGCGAGAAGCGCCGTTAATAGCTTCATAAACGTAACCTTCAGAAACTGAAGACTCACCTTGAGATGAGAACGCGACGCCTTTGTGTTTGTAGGTTTTCATTGCGCGGCCCACGCCCACGGCGTGAAGCGTGTGGTTACCGGTGCAGCTTGAAACGTTATGGATGTTCCATGCGGGTTTCGCAAAGTGGTTCGACATATGGCGACCGCCCGAAGCCAAGTCAGTGGCTTTCGAGAGACCGTTCAAGATAATTTCTTCTGGCGTGAGACCCGCAGAAAGAGCGGTCATCATGTCGCGGTAGTACGGGAAAAGGTGATCGGTTTTGTGATCGAACACTTGGCCAATGGCCAATTGAATGGCGTCATGGCCCGCGTAGGGCGCGTGGTATGACCAACCCAAGGCCTGCTTGAGGTAGTTCGGTGCGCGCTCATCGAGCATGCGGCCCAACACCATCAAGTGGTACCAGTGAGCGAGAGTTTTCTTATCAGTCTTTTTAAGGTCGTGCGTCTTCTTCACTTGCATGAGCAGCTCCAGCGATTCCGTTAAGGGGAAAGAAGAAAATTTTACCACGAAGTGTCCTTTGCAGACAATGAGTTGAGGCATTGCGTCTAGTAAACAGTGTGTCTAAGTTGATCACTCAAGATTCTTTTTTGCCTCCCTATTGTCTGCTTTACGGCCCAGGTTTAAAGTCTTGAAAAGACGTTCTTACACTTGCCCCTTTAGGAGACCACTCATGAAAACCGTAGCCCATGGTTTTTATCAAGACCCTCGCATCCAAGAAGCGAAAAAATTAATTCGTGATGCCGTCAAAGAACACCAGAAAAAAATCACCGGTGTAAAGCCGGCCGACCCTGCGCTGAAAGATGAATACCTCGCGACTCTCAAAAAATTTGGTGAGCAACGCGGTGGACCTCTCTTCTACCAATACCTCGGCAGCGGCATCGGTAACGGTGCACTTGTTGAGCTGGCCGATGGTTCAGTGAAATACGATTTCATCACAGGGATCGGCGTGCACTACATGGGCCACTCCAACGCGGACGTGATCGAAGCGCAGATCGAAGGCGCCATCAGCAACACTGTGATGAACGGCCACCTTCAACAAAACTCCGACTCCGCTCGCTTGGTAGACTTGATGTCGACACAGGCGTGTAAGTACGGGGCTACTGTAAAAAACGTTTTCCTTACCACGTCCGGTGCCATGGCGAACGAGAACGCTTTTAAAATGATTTATCAAAAACGCGCCGGGGCCCAACGCTTCTTCGCTTTTGAGAAATGTTTCTCCGGGCGTACATTAGGAATGGCGTGGGTGACCGATAAAGCCGCTTACCGTCAAGGTCTGCCAAAAACGATCGATGTAGACTACATCCCTTTCTACTGTGAATCAGATCACAAGGGTTCAATTGAGCTCGCCGTGAAGGCGATGAAGAAGCACATGACTCGCTTCCCGGGCCAGCACGCCGGCATCATCCTCGAGATGATTCAAGGTGAAAACGGTTCTTGGGTCGGCAACACAGAATTCTTCGAAGCTATTATCCAAGTCTGCAAAGAGAACAACGTCTCTGTATTTGTTGATGAAGTGCAGACCTTCGCACGTACCCACGAACTCTTTGCCTTCCAGCACTTCAAGCTTGATAAGCACGTGGATATCGTGAGCATTGGTAAAAACTCCCAAGTGTGCGCGACGCTCTTTAACGATGAACACAAACCTAAACCCGGTTTGATGTCCCAGACCTTCACTGGTGCTTCGACGCAGATTTCTGCCAGTCTTAAAATCATCTCCGAAGTAGTCAACGGCAAGTACCTTGGCAAAGAGGGCAAGATCGAACAGTGCCATCAGCGCTTCAAAGGAAATCTAGAAAAGATCGCTGCAAAGATGCCAGGCAAGCTGAAAGGCCCGTGGGGCATTGGTGCGATGGTCGCGATGACGGTATTTGAAGGTAACGAAGAAAAAACCAAAGCCTTTACCTTCAAACTTTTTGAAAACGGTGTTTTGTCGTTTATGGCTGGCGGCGCCCCACTAGCACGCGTGCGCTTCTTGATGCCAATCGTGGCCGTGACCATGGAAGACATCGACAACGTTTGCGCACTCATTGAAAAAACTCTTAGCGAGATGGAGTAACCTTGTTCATCATTCGACCAATCGAACAAAAAGATCTCGATGGATTGATGGAACTCCTCAAGGACTCCGGCCATGGTCTTACGACCTTGCCGAAAGACCGTGAGGTGTTGAAAAAACGCATCATTCAGTCTGAGAGAAGCTTCTCTCAGCGTGACGATCGGCCCCGTGGCGAAGACTACCTCTTCGTTATGGAAGAGCTCTTTACGGGAAAAATCGTCGGGGTCTGCGGTATTATTTCTAAAATCGGCGGTTTTGAGCCCTACTACTTCTACCGCACAGAAACTCATCATCATGAAAGCAAACAGATCGGTGTTAAAAATGACATCGTGACCTTGCATTTCCATTTCGTACATAACGGGCCGGCAGAAATTTGCTCACTCTATCTTGATCCCGCTTTCCGCAACGCTCAGAACGGTCGCTTCCTTTCATTGTCGCGATTCCTCTTCATGGCAGAAAACCGTAAATACTTCGAGCAAGAAGTCATCGCAGAAATGCGCGGCATGGTGAACGACTCTGGCCACTCCCCTTTCTGGGACGCTGTCGGCGCTCACTTCTTTAAGATTGAATTTCCTCAGGCAGATTCGATGTACATGCAGAGCAAAAAATTCATTGAAGACCTCATGCCCAAGTCTCCGATCATCGCTAATCTTCTTCCTGAAGAAGCCCGCAACGTCATTGGCAAGGTTCATCCGAACACTGAGCCAGCAAAGCGCATCCTTGAGCAAGAAGGCTTTAAGTATGCCGGTCTCGTGGGTTTATTTGAACCCGGTCCGGTGGTCATCGCCGAGATCGATAAGATCCGCACCATCCGTGAGAGTGTCGTCGGAGTTATCACCGAAATCACTGACAAGAGTTTCCGCTCGGAAACCTTCATCATTGCACGCACCAATCAAAAATTCCGCGCCACCTTGGGTGGAGTTGTTGAACTCAAGACTGGCGGTCTTAAAGTCTCCAGTGTCACGGCGGCGGCTTTGAAACTCCGTCTCGGGGACAACATTCGCTTCGCTACGTTTAAGCCGAAAGAAAAAAAGAAAAAAGCAGCTGCCAAAGCTCCGGCAAAAAAGAAGAAAAAATGATTTTAGCTCTCCTTCTTTCTACTTTTGTTCATGCTCAAACAGATATGGTCGTTGGACAGTACTTCCATGCCCGCGCCGAAGCCGATTTTGCACAGTACTTAGATGAACGCGGTATCAGCATGCAAGAAGCCACAACCCTCGATGAGAAGAATGTGTGCGCCACAACTCGCCTTGAAGAGTTTACGCCGATCTTAGAGGACATCCGCATCTCAGCTCAGAAAATCCTCAAAGACATTAAGGCCGGTGGCAATGACTGGCGCCGTAAAAGCGTCTACGGCGACTCGAACAAGGGCCTTATGAATGAAGCTCAAGCGACTGACTACGCCGTTGAACGATTGCGCTTCGCCCGTCTTGAAGCCTTCGGTCGCCTCTCAAAATTGGCACCTACATGTTTGGATATTTTCCGTCGCGATCCCACAGGCGCCAATAAATCCCTAGCGACTCCGCGTTTTCGTCTCGAATCCGTCCAGAATGTCACGCCTGCGCTTTTTTGTAGTGTAGCTGTGAGATACTGGAAGGCGATCAAGCAAGACCTGCATCCAAAGTGTTTGATCCCTGAGGATTAAGACTCATGAAAGCTTTCATTTTGATTTCGTTATTCATTGGCCAGGTCGCAGCCGCAGATTTTCCTTTGGCCCAGTACAGGTCGATGGAAATGAAGGCTAAAGCGCTCATCTTAGGAGATGACCTCTCGAAGGCCGGCGGACGTGGAGAAAAATTCGATGCGGCCTTGGCACTACAGGCCTGTGATAGCATCGACAAAAACCGAGAAGCTCAATTTAAAGAAATGGCCCTACGACGGACTCAAGCACTGAAAGCTGATTCTGGCTGGGAAGAGAAACTGCGCGGCCAGTGGGGCTGGGATAAAAACCTTACGCTCCCGCAAGCGATCCAAGCTCAAGATAAAAAGTGGCGAGAGCTTTCTGAAGTCGCCCTTCCGTGCAAAGACGAAGACTCACTCTCATTGATCAATAATGTCGTGGATGATTCCAACGCTGTGGATGATGTTCCGTTTAGCCTTTGCGTGCGCATGGTAAAAGCGCTTCGCAAATCGGGCGTCTGTGGACGTCCCCCGCTGGAAGCTATTGTCCCTTCGACGTAGACTCAAAAATTTTGTCCGCACTAGCAGCGACAAATCCTTGGTACAACTCACCCGTAGGCAATGGATAACGACGAGCGAACTCGTAGTAGCAGGCAGGTACTGTTTGCGGGCCATCGCTGAATTGGACTTCAATATTATTTGCCAGAGTTGAAGACTGCTCCAAGAACACCGCCGGTGTTCCTTTGATTTCGCCGCCGCTCGCGTTCAACTTCACACCCTGCTCTTTCAAGAAGCTATTAAGGGTTTGGATGTCGGCAAAACTTTTCAGCGCATTGATGAACACAGTGAAGTGATTCGGACGATAGCCGAAAGCCGCTACCCAGCCCGCGTAATCAGATTCTTTCATCAGTTTTTCGTAAGTCGCCTTGCTGACTTTCCAGGGACGCCCCACTGAAGTGAAGTCAAAAGTATGTTCAAGACCGGCCGGGATCTGAGCGACCAGTTCATCAACAGTTTTACGCAGCTCAGCTGAAAACTCCTCGAGCTTCAACTCCGAGATAAAGATTTTAGGCAGCGTCGCATCCGGATGTTCATAGTGCTTGGCGTAGAGTTTTTTCTCGGGGAAGTGGTAATCCCCACCGTACTTATAGCCTGAAGCCACAAAAGGGGCCGCCACCACGTCAATGGTGAGACGCGGATGGTTGAAAGTGCGTAGGGCAATATGGTCGTTTAAAACGGTGTCACCGCGAGAGATGAAGAAATTGTAAATCTTCTGCGCCAGCGGATTAATCGCTACGTAGTCAGTCCACATTTTGTCCAACAAGGCCGGTAAGGTTTTCGCCATAATTCAAGTCTCCTGAGGACTCAAACTTACCTCGGAAAAGTTAGAACTTCCATCCCAGGAAGAGTATGATCAGCGTCATTGAACCTCTCAAGGAATCCCCATGGACATGGTACTTAAGGGAGACTACTTTGACGGCCAGTGGCACAGTCCAAAAGGCGCGTCAGACGAAACTCTCCTCAAAAAAAGCCCCGCTGATTTAACTCAAACTCTCTGGGAAGCCCACGTTTGGCACGCCCACACAGAAGGCGCAGTTCTTTCGGCCCAGAAAGGTTTTGATGTTTGGCGGAAATTTTCTTTTGAAGAACGCACGGCCGTAATTCGCAGATACCAAGAGGCCGTCAAAAAACGCGGCGATGCGATTGCAGAAGCTCTTGCGTGGGAAGTGGGTAAACCACTTTGGGAAGCCAAGACCGAAGCCGCGGCTCTCGTCACGAAAGTCGATGTGACACTCGGTGATTCATGGAAACGTATTGAAAGAAAAACAATTAAAGATGTGATGCCGAAGATTGATGGTCACACCATCATGAAACCGATTGGTGTCGCTTTTGTCATTGGCCCGTTTAATTTTCCATGCCACTTGGCCAACGGACAAATCCTCGCGGCCCTCACAGCTGGCAATAGCGTCATCTTTAAGCCCTCTGAGAAAACCATCTACAGCGCGCAGCTGATGATGGAAGCCTACGCGGAAGCGGGCTTTCCACCCGGTGTGATTAACTTTATCAACGGCACCGGTGTCACCGCAGGCAAGCTCACCAGCGACCTACGTGTGCGTGCTGTCTTCTTCACTGGCTCACGCGCCGTCGGCAAGATGATTTTGAAGAACACTCATCAAGACCTCAAAAAAATGGTGGCCCTCGAGTTGGGTGGAAAAAACTCATCGATCATTCACCACGACGCCCACATCCCTCACGCCCTTCCTGAGCTCTTGCGTTCATGTTTCCTCACCTCAGGACAACGCTGTACCTCAACCTCGATGATCATGGTTCACAGAAAGATTGCCGACCAGTTCATCGATGAATTCAAGAAGGTCACGGAACGTATTCGCGTAGACCATCCGGTTCTCGCTGAGAAGCCTGCCTTCATGGGGCCGGTGATTGATGCTCAAGCGGAAAAACTCTATCTAGATTTCTGCGCCCAGGGCCTCAAAGAAGGTGCGCAAGAAATCATCGCTCCTCGCAAGCTGGATATGAAATGGCAGGGACACTACGTTTCTCCATCGCTTCACTTCTTGGAGAAAGCCGATCTCAAAGGCAAATTCGTGCAAGAAGAAATCTTCGGCCCGAACGCCTGCTTTCTTCCTTATGATGACATTGATGAAGCTATCGCCGCTGCCAACTGCACGGAGTATGGATTGGCCGCAGCCGTCTTCACGCGCGATGCCAGCATCTTTCAACGCTGCTTACGCGACATTGATTCCGGACTCATTAACTTGAATCGCTCCACTGTGGGTGCCACGGCACGTTTGCCTTTTGGCGGCGTGAAAGATTCCGGCAACTTTAAGCCTGCCGCTGTTAGCATGATTGATCATTGTGTTCACACTGTGGCGGCCCTCGAAACAACCGACGACACCAGTTCACAGATGAGTGATGTGGTAGGTCTCAAGGATTAAATGGAAGTCGCAGCAACGTCAGAAGTCGAAGTCATTAAGCGCGAGAACATGCTCGTGTATGTGTTGGGTGCCATTCAGTTTGTGCATATTTTGGACTTTGTGATTTTGATGCCGCTCGGGCCCATGCTCATGAGGACATTCAATGTCACGCCTTCGCAATTCGGATTGCTCGTTTCTAGTTATACTTTCGCTGCAGGAATTTCTAACTTTCTCACCTCGATCGTCTCGGATCGCTTTGAACGTAAACGCATGTTGCAAATATGCTTCGCTGGGTTTCTGGTGGGTACTTTGCTTTGTGCCTTCGCTCCGAATTTTTACCTCCTTCTCGGTGCGCGCATTTTTGCTGGTGCTTTCGGTGGTGTACTTAACGCTGTGGTTTTTGCTCTGATCGCTGACCTTATTCCTC
>JAKFUR010000118.1 GCA_021732585.1 Bacteriovoracaceae bacterium | reverse complement strand
GAATTCCACAGAGCTGGGTTCGCCTCCGTGCTCGCCGCAGATGCCGGCGTGAATGTTGGGATTCCCTTTCTTGCCTTCCACTACCGCGTGCTTCATCAAGAAGCCGACGCCGTCGCGATCGATCGCCACGAACGGATCACGAGGATAAATGCCACGGGCCGTGTAGCTCGGAAGGAATTTACCAGCGTCATCACGTGAAAGACCGAAAGTGGTTTGCGTGAGATCGTTGGTGCCGAAAGAGAAGAAGTCTGACTCCGTAGCAATTTCTTTCGCCATGATGCACGCGCGAGGAAGCTCGAGCATGGTGCCGACTTTGTATTTCACCTTTGCGTTCTTCTCTTTAAAGACTTTTTCAATTTCTTCAATGCACTCACCTTTGATGGCCGCGTATTCACGAAGCTCGCTCGTAAGTGGAATCATGATTTCCGGAAGAGTTTTAATGCCTTGTTGTTCACACTTGATGGCGGCTTCGATAATCGCACGCGCCTGCATCTGGTAGATCTCTGGGTAAGTAATCGCCAAACGGCAGCCACGGTGGCCGAGCATCGGATTGAACTCATGAAGAGCGTTGTTACGCTCATGAATGCGTTTTTCACTTACGCCTAGGACCTGAGCAAGCTCTTTCACTTCATGATCTTGGTGAGGCAAGAACTCATGCAAGGGTGGATCGAGCAACCGGATATTGGCCGGCAGACCATTGAGTGCTTTGAAAATTCCGTAGAAGTCTTCACGCTGGAACGGCAGTAACTTATCGAGAGCTTTTTTGCGATCTTCAGTGGTTTCCGCAAAAATCATTTCGCGAACCGCGAGAATACGCTCAGGAGCAAAGAACATGTGCTCGGTACGGCAAAGACCAATGCCTTCCGCGCCAAACTCAAGAGCGACTTTTGTATCGTGAGGAGTATCAGCGTTGGTGCGGACACGCAGGCGACGAACTTCATCGGCCCAGCCCATGTATTCAGCAAACGCCGAAGAAATTTGCGCATCCACCGTGGGAATCAAACCTTCGTAGACTTCGCCGGTGGCACCATCAAACGTGAGGAAGTCACCTTCCTTATAGGTTTTGTTTTTGACCGTCAGCGTGCGGCTCTTTTCATCAATAATGAGAGGCGTGCAACCAGCCACACAAGGTTTCCCCATACCGCGCGCAACAACGGCCGCGTGTGAGGTCATACCACCGCGTGCGGTAAGAATGCCTGTCGCTGCGGCCATGCCGCCGATGTCTTCGGGAGAAGTTTCTGTACGAAGAAGAACGACTTTCTTTCCGCCCTTCGCCCACTCTTCAGCATCTTTAGAATGGAACACAATGTGTCCCGCCGCTGCACCAGGAGAGGCCGGCAAACCTGTGGCGAGAAGAATTTTCTGGGCCTTCGGATCAAGGCGTGGGTGCAAAAGGAGGTTCAAATCATCCGGCTGAATACGCAAGAGTGCATCTTTCTTGGTGATCAAACCTTCGTGCACTTGATCAACCGCCACTCTCATCGCAGCGGCCACGGTACGTTTCGCATTTCGTGTTTGCAGAATAAAGAACTTGCCCGCTTCAATAGTAAACTCGATGTCCTGCATATCGCGGTAATGCTTCTCAAGAAGTTGGTAAGTTTTTACCAACTCTCCATAAGCCACCGGCATCGCTGCCTCAAGAGTCTTGAACTGCTTGTTCTGATCATTAGTTGATGCCAGATTGATCGGCCATGGTGTGCGGATACCGGCCACCACATCTTCACCTTGAGCGTTGATCAAATACTCTCCGAAGAATTTTTTATCGCCCGTGCTTGGATCGCGCGTGAAGCAAACACCCGTGGCGCAATCATCACCCAAGTTACCAAACACCATGGATTGGATATTAACCGCTGTTCCCCAGTCGTGAGGAATGTTGTTCATCTCGCGATACTTGTTCGCGCGAGCGTTGTTCCATGAACCAAAGACCGCGGAAACGGCGCCCCACAGTTGCTCCATGGGGTCTTGCGGAAACTTTACACCGTGCTCTGAGAGCAAAACATCTTTGTAAACTTGCACGAGCTCTTGCAAATCATCAGCGGTGAGCTTGGTGTCTTCGTGAACGCCGCGTGCTTCTTTCAAGTCTTCGAGTTGAGCTTCGAGCACACTTCCGCGCACACCGAGCACAACGTTCGAGTACATCTGAATAAAGCGGCGGTAAGCATCCCAAGCAAAACGAGGGTTGCCGGTTTTTTTGGCCATACCGATAACAGTTTTATCGTTAGTACCCAGATTCAAAACGGTGTCCATCATCCCTGGCATAGAAGCGCGAGCCCCTGAACGAACCGAGAAGAGCAGTGGATTTTCAGCGTCGCCGAATTTCTTGCCGGTAAGTTTTTCTACCCAAGCAAGAGAAGCCTCAATTTGGCCGCGAATCTCTTTTGAGATGGTTTTATCCGTCTTGTAGTAATCAAGACAGGCTTCGGTTGAAACCGTGAAACCGGGAGGAACAGGAAGTTTCAGCGCGCACATCTCAGCAAGGTTCGCTCCCTTACCACCGAGAAGCGCCTTCATGTCTTTGTTTCCCTCAGTCAGTTCCGCGGAAAACTTATAGACCCATTGATGTGCCATGGCTTTCTCCTCAAAGATTGAAGGTGTCCTTCAAATACATTTTTACTTTATCGAGAGCGATGCGTTCTTGAACCATGGTATCGCGATGACGAACAGTGACCGCAAGGTCGGTGAGTGTATCGAAGTCGATGGTGATACAAGCAGGTGTGCCTGCTTCATCTTGACGACGGTAACGCTTACCGATTGATCCCGCGGTGTCATAGTCGCACTTGAAATCTTTCTGCAACTCACGCAACAACTTATCAGCGGTGCCCTCGAGTTCTGGTTTTTTCATGAGCGGCATAATGGCCGCTTTGATAGGAGAAAGGCTTGGTTTGAAGCGCATGACAGTTCGTTCTTTCTCAGCGTCACCTTTGTTCTCCACGCGGTAAGCGTCTGACAAGATGGCGAGCAATGAGCGGTCCGCGCCGACGGATGTTTCGAGAACGTACGGAATGAACTTCTTGTTTCCGTCCATTTGGTCGACATACATCAGGTTCTTCTTTGAGAACTCCATGTGCTGCTTTAAATCGAAGTCGGTACGCGAGTGAATGCCTTCCATTTCTCCCCAGCCGTGTGCGAACTCATACTCAATATCAAAAGCTGCATCGGCGTAGTGTGCGAGGGCTTCGTGTTTGTGGAAGCGAAGTTTTTCTTTGCGAAGACCCATGTCGAGGTGCCACTGGAAGCGTGTTTCTTTCCACATCTCCATGGCCTCAGCTTGTGTGCCGGGCTTGATGAAGTATTGCATTTCCATTTGTTCGAACTCACGCATACGGAAAATAAAGTTCCCCGGAGTGATTTCGTTACGGAAGGCCTTACCAATCTGTGCGATCCCGAAAGGAAGCTTACGGCGCATGGTTGATTGTACGTTCAAGAAGTTAACGAAAATACCTTGCGCTGTTTCCGGGCGAAGATAAATTTCAGCAGCTGTTTCTTGAACTGCACCCATGTGGGTGGTGAACATCAAGTTGAAGTTACGAATATCGGTGAATGAATCTTTGGCTTTGCAAGTAGGACAAGGTGCCGTGAGATCAATTTGATCGGCGCGGAAGCGACCTTTGCAAGATTTGCAATCGACCAAAGGATCAGTGAAGTTGTCGACGTGGCCGGAAGCTTTCCAAACCAGTGGGTGCATGAGGATCGCGGCATCAACTCCATCGACATCATCACGGAAAGTCATCGAACGCCACCAAGCATGCTTGATATTGTTTTTGAGTTCAACACCGAGCGGGCCCATGTCCCAGCAAGAACCCAAACCCCCATAGATCTCAGAGCTTTGGAAAATAAATCCGCGGCTTTTGCAAAGGCTGACTAAATCGCTCATTGATTGGAGATTTTCTTCTGACACAAAGGACTCCTAAGGGGTGAATTTGGAGAAATTTTTACCATAAATGAGTAGTTCACGCCTACAAATTCGCCATAGATCAAGAAGGTGAACAGACACCCGAAAAGTCCTTCACTCTATGGTTTCCACAAACACGCACGGTACTCTACGCCGCGCTTACTTTTATTTGTTCAACTGGTTTGCCGCTCCGGGGCAACAGCTTCACCCTATACGTGAATTCAAGCTTCATTTGCTGTTTTCGACTTTTTTCATATCCCAAATCGTTATGCTGACCTTCACCATTTTGGGACCGCGTTACATTGCGGGTAACCTGGTGCTTTGGGGCCCAAAACTTTGCATTGTGTTAGCCTGGATAAGTCTGCTGGTTTATCGCTATCGACGCAACATCCTACTCTCCACAACACTCTTGCTCACGGCCAACACGGCCTATGTTTTTATGTTCTGTTGGGTCATCAATGGTTTTCGCCAAACGGCGTTTGCTTGGTTCAGCCTACTCCCCATCATTGCTGGCATGCTGACAAACCGCCTATGGGCAACGGTCTGGTGCATTATTGTGATCGCCCTTTCTCTATATGGCCAATGGGCCACGCACATCGGACTGGTGGTGAATCTTGTGCAGGAAGGGCATGTTCTTCTCATCGTGCTTCAGCAGTTTCTTTTCTTAGTTTGCGCAGGCATTCTGACTCATTTTCTATTGCTCCAGCAGGACATCTCCTCATCCTACCTGCGAGAGAAAACCGTCTCTAAGCAAAACCTTCTTCGCATTTTAGTCCACGACATCTCCACCCCGCTCACGATCATGCGTTTGACGGGCCAGATGCTCACACAAGGCCAACAAACTGATGCTGCTGCTGCCGGATTAAAGATTGACCGCAATGCTGAACGGATCAGTAACATCATCCACCTCATTCGTGATCTTGAAAGCTGGGAGGCCCATCACGTTCGTGTTCCTACCACGCCAATTGATCTGGTGAGCATCCTCGATCAGGTGGTCGAACTTTATCAAAACCGTCTCGCTACCAAACACATTCAAGTCGCGAAGTTTTACGCCAGCGAAGTTTATGTCATGGGCCATGAGACCATGCTCATTCATCAGATATTCGGCAATCTCTTAAGCAACGCCATCAAGTTCTCTCACGAAGGCGGGCGCATTGATCTCGCCGTCGAGCCCCTCTCAGCTCATTCTGTAAAAGTCGTGATTCGTGACTACGGAATCGGAATGCCGAAACGCACGCGCGATGATCTCTTCGATCCGCTGGCTACGACGAAGAGAATGGGGACAGCAGGTGAAGTGGGTACAGGTTTTGGTCTTCCCATCACAAAGAACTGCGTGGAGATGATCGGGGGACACATCGAAGTAAAGTCGCTCACCAAAGAAGAGAGCTTAGAAAACTACGGCACGAGTATGATGGTGATCTTGCGTCGGGCGATCGAGAATAATTAGTCTCGCTGCGAGAGTTCATACAGCTTGCGGTACTCTCCGCCTCGCTCCATCAACCCTTCATGACTTCCTTCTTCAATCTTGCGGCCTTCTTTCATCACAACGATGCGATCGTAGTTCTTGAGAGTCGAAAGACGGTGGGCCACAGCAACGATCGTGCGATGACCGGCCACGCGCTCGAGGGCCGCTTGCACAATTTTTTCCGATTCATTATCTAACGCACTGGTAGCTTCATCGAACAGCATGATGTCGCGGTTCTTCAAGAAGGCACGTGCGATCGTCAGTCGCTGGCCCTGGCCACCTGATAAGCGCAAACCACGATCACCGATATGCGTCTCCAACTTCTCTGGCAGCTCCATCACAAAATCATGAGCGTAGGACACATCCAAGGCATGGAGAATCTCTTGCTCTGTGTGAGTATCACCCGTGGTTAGATTTTCGCGGACGGTGTCGTTGAACAAGAACACGTCTTGGCTCACTAACGAGAACAGGTGCCGGAGATCGTTCAAGCGCCAGTCGTTGATGTTCACGCCGTCGACGAGAATTTCACCGCGCGTGACAGGATAAAGACGAAGCAACAAACTGATGAGGGTCGATTTTCCGGAGCCCGACAATCCGACCAGGCCGATTTTTTCGCCCTTCTTGATGACGAGATTGAAGTCTTTCAAGATATCGCCATCGCCGTAACTGAAGCTGACGTTGCGGAATTCGATCTCACGCTGAAAGCTCGTCTGTGTGTGTGAACCGGTATCCGGCTCAGACGGGGTATCGAGTAATTCCAAAATCCGCTCAGAGGACGCCCGCGCTTGGTTGAGCTTGGCGTTTGATTTACTAAACTTGCGAACGGGATCCATAAACATCGCCAAGGCCGCAACGAAACTAATGAAGCCTCCAGTGGTGAGTTCACCAGAAGCGATTCGATGGTGAGCAAAAATAATCACGCCGGCGAAAGCAAAAGACCCAACGAGTTCAACGGCAGGATGGGAGTGCTCTTCGGCTGAGTTGGAACGCATGCGATTTTGAATAAAGCGCATTTGCAATTTCTCAAAACGACCTAACAAGAATCCATGCAAACCAAAAGCTTTCGCGATTCGCTGACCTGCTAAGGACTCGCCCACGGCATGAGTCATATCGGCCACATCCCGTTGAGCAAAGCCGACATACTTTCGAATGCGACGACCCAGCCTTCCAAAAATAAGAGCAAAAATTGGCGAAGCGACGAGAATCACCAAGGCCAGTTGCCAGTCGTGATAAACGGCGACACCAACAAGTGCTAAGGCCGTGATGGGTTCACGGATAATTTCCAACGCATTCTTAAAGGAATCAGCAAACATGTGCGTGTCACTGATAAAGGTCGATACCATGTTGCCTTGCTTCGCGGTGGCAAAATACGACGCGGGCATGACTTGGAATTTTTGAAAGAGCTGGGAACGAATGCTGCAAGCACAACGGTCCACAATCATGCGAAGGCCATAGTAGTGGAAAAAGCGCAGAGGATAGTTGGCGAGGCCCAAAGCGACTAGGATGCCCGCGAGCCGCCAAGCTTCGTCACTGCTCGCACCGGCAGAGAAGCCTTTGTCGAAAATATCTTTAACAAGATACGCCTCATAGGCTTTGATCGCTGACAAAGGCAGGGCCAAGAGAGCAGCTCCCAACGCCTGCTTCCAAAATGGACGGAGGTATGGGAACATAAGTTTAAGGACATTCAGCATGGTCGCCATTTTAGACCGCGAGAGGCGGGCATGACAAACAAAACTCCTAAAGCCATTTTTCTCGACCGTGACGGTACGTTGATCCGCGACAAAAATTATCTTTCCCGCCCCGAAGACATTGAATACTTTCCAGATACATTCACGGCTTTGACTTTGATGCAGGCCAAGGGCTACCGCCTGTACGTCATCACCAATCAATCGGGTGTGGGGCGAGGCTTTTTTCCAATAGAGGCGGTCTATTCAGTTCATGCCGCCATGGATGCCGATATGAGTGCGCACAAACTCGAGCCTTTTGAAGGTTGGGGTGTATGCCCACACTCTCCCGACGAGGCCTGCACCTGTCGCAAGCCTCATGCTCAACTCATCGAAGACTTCATGCAACGCGATGGTTTGGACGCGAAACATTGCTGGATGCTGGGTGATAAAGGGATCGATGCTCAGTGTGGATTAAATGCGGGAATCAAAGGAGCGGTCGTAAGAGAAAAATCAGCGGCCGCCGACTTCGTCTTCTTTGCTACATTGCTTGAATTTGCCCAGACGTTGCCTTAGTCATCTAAACGATAACGAATCGCTGTAAAGAATTCCGCGTGCAGACCATTCACGCGCACCACTTCACCTTTGCGGACTTCTAATTCACCATCAGGCAAAAGATAGAACTTCACGACTTTGTCGGTGCTCTCCATGAACGTTAGAGGGAATGCCGACGTGAGACCTTTTTCTGCCGGTTCCTCGATAGACTCGATTTTATCTTTCACATTATTTTGTGTGCCGTCTTTCAAATCAAAGCTAAGCTTCGCCAAACGGGCCTGCCGACGATCGTTACGGTAGAGGCTGCCGTTTCTCTGAGCGATATGGAGAGCCACTTCAATATTAAACTTGAGGAACTCCCCGTCGGTGAGATTTTGGCACGTGACCTTGTTCTCTTTCACTTTGCCGTCGTCAAAAGTCGTTTCAGTGCTGACAGTTATCGGTCTGCCATCAAGCCCTGTGACTAGCATCATCTTGGCACTCACCAACGCGAAATGCTTACGAGCACCCGTGATAAGTTCTCGTGCACTCACCTCGCGCCAGCCCGCTGGGATATCCGTGATACGGAGTTCGTCCGGACATGTTGGGTAATGAACGAGCGCAGTCGATCCGCCGTTCTCTGTCTCAACGGGTTTGCTTTCGGTCTTCACGCCGCAGCCGACAAAACTTAGGATGAGGAAAAAACCCAAAAATTTCATGCGCGAAATGTAGCATTTTTCAAGGGGACGTGGGGTGGACGTGAAAAGATTACAACGTCAAAACAGCATCTTATAAGAGGTCACTTCGGGCAGCTTCACCTGAAAATGATAACACCAAAATTGAATGAGCCGGGTGTCGACCGCCACAGGAGTGACCGGTAGGGCGTTCCAGTCTTGAAAGCGGGTCCGAATGGCCTGGGCGAGCAGCGCCCGCACCGGTAAAGGTGCGCCAAGCTCCGTTTCCACCTGGGCAGCACATTCGCTACAGGCAAATCCACCTTGCTCAAGCACCAACGGCGCCATCGCTTCCGAGGTCAAATCGCCGCCACAAAACACGCACTCATTTTCATCTGGCAAGACTCCCAGATGGAGCAAGAATTTCGACATAAACAACAAAAGGTGCGATTGCCACTGCAGATTTTTCTGCGCGAGCGCTTGATCTAAATAGAACAGGCCATTGGAAACCACATTAAACAATCCACCGTGCTCGCGAGAAGCATGGGTGTTTTCTGCTTGATGGGGCAGGGCCGTTTTGAGCACCATCTCGAGGTAGAGGCACGCCAGCGCAAAGCCCTGCGGGTGATGGCGAATCTGGGTAGATTGCCAGAGAAGTGTGTGCTCAGAAACAGTGTGCAACGTATCTCCGCCAGCATGACCACTTTTCGAGCTACGAGTTTCAATGCGCATGAGATTGCCAGGTTCAAACATGCGAGGTTTAGAATTTTTTCCGCCGCCCATACCGCCAAATACGTAAACACTCGTCATGGTGCCTTCACGCAAGAGCATGCGCGCGATGAGATCGCGTTCTTTCTGCGGAATTATTTGTACGACAAGACCTTCAAGGGCCATACCACCACGCTGTCATATGGGTTCGAGCACGACTCAGCATAACCTTCCAGCAAGGTCTCAGCAATGCCAGAGGGCGTTGTCTCAAAGGCAATTGGCCCACACCCCACATGCTCCACACCTCAAATATTTCGCCACGTCTTCCTGCACGGGTGCGCATTTGGTGAACCATCCAATCAGGAGCGGTCTTGTCTAACAAGACTACACGTCTCAACGCAGGCAGATTCACTCCATGGGAAAGACATGACGTCGCCACAATCACGTCAGGCGGGCCCTCACTGGCGAGGCGTTGGCTAAACTGACGAGTATCCCCTCCTTTGCAACCCCACACGCGAATGCCTTGCGCTGCCAGACGATCACACCATCGATCGACTTCGTGGCGATGCTGACAAAAAATCAGTGTGCGACCTGGAAGCGACTGCTCAAGCAACTCCTCAATCCAAGCGCGCGGCGACCAGAGCCAACGCGTGGGTTTGTGTTTGAATTGAAAATTACCCGCGTCTCCAATTAACAAATGTTCGTGATTCTCTTGTAGAGTTTCTTTCAGAAAATCACGGATGCTCGGTGTATAGGTTGCCGTGAGCCCCACTCCGGACAAACCCGAATGACAAAAGCCGTACCACGCTTCCATGAGAGCATGACGAAAACTCAGCCCCCACTCTGAAACTAAGTGCACTTCATCCCACACCACCACGAGATCGGGACGCGCGCGTGCAAGGCCTTCCCAATCTATACTTTGCAACTCTTCCGGCAATGCCACCCAGGCCGTAGGCGCACTCAACTTCAATTCACTGGCGAGGGCCCGCAATGGGCAAACGAATAAGAAGCGAGAGGCATTTTCTTGCATCCAACTTTGCACGAGACGAGTTTTACCCCAAGCGGGCGGAGCGATGAGGAGCTGAAATGTTCGTGGTAAAAAGATCACACCACTTGATGCTCCACGTGATGGACTTAAGCCAACTTAAAGATTTCATCCGAATAAAAATATCTAAGTTGAATTGAGAGCTAAGGATTTATACTGATTGTATGACTACACCCAAGACCTTGTGGGTCGTCGACGACGAACCTGAAATTTGTGATCTTCTGAAACTCCTCCTGAGTGAAGCGGGCTACATCGTCACGAGTTTTCCTCACCCCGTCGCGGCACTCGATGCACTTCCTCACTCTGCTCCTGAAATGATTGTTTCAGATTTCAAAATGCCAGAAATGAACGGCTTGGATTTTTTTCTTGAAATTAGAAATCATTGGTCCGGAAAATTCATCATGCTGACAGGTGAGCCCACAGCAAACCCAGTAGAGCTTAAAAGTTTAGGTATTAAAGAAGTGTTGTTTAAGCCTCGTGACTTAACGCGCATCCTGACTGTCATTCAAGATATATCCAAGAATAAATAAGAACCTTTTTGGCGTGATCTGCCGGCCCCCCTAGTCAAACTCATTTCGTACGTGCTGAAATGGACCTAACTGTTTTAAGGTAGGTCCATGCGCAGATCCCTTCTGAGTGCTTTTGGTCTTGTGGCCCTTGTAATTGTCGCCCTTTGGTCGGCCCAGAGTAAAATACACGACTATTCAAGTCTCGAGCCTTTGCATGTGGGCTTGCGGATTGATGAGATCGGTTTCCTCGGTGAACCGGACTCTGTTTCTGAACGCGAGCGCGTATACCTGTTGCCCGACCAATCAACCCTCGTCGTCGCCATCGAAGGCGGAGCTGTCTCTGCCGCTTGGTTA
>JAKFUR010000084.1 GCA_021732585.1 Bacteriovoracaceae bacterium | reverse complement strand
TGTTGCTATTGGGAAGCCGGCGATGACCTGGCCGCTTCTGAAAAGCGCATGCTCGCCCTCACTTGTGAGCGTGCCGGACTTGTTGATGGCATGGATGTTCTCGAACTGGGTTGTGGCTGGGGATCTCTATCTCTATGGATGGCGGCGAAATACCCAAAATCAAAAATCACCGGTGTGAGTAACTCAGCCACACAACGTGAGCACATTATGAATGAAGCCAAAAAACGCGGTCTTGGTAATTTGCAAATCATCACCGCCGACATGAATGAGTTTCAAGCGACCGGCAGCTTTGACCGTGTTGTTTCGGTTGAGATGTTTGAGCACATGCGCAACTGGCACAAGCTCCTCGAGAAAGTACACGGCTGGCTTAAACCGGACGGTAAATTGTTCGTGCATATTTTCGTTCATCAAACCACTCCTTACCTTTTTGAAGTCAAAGACGCCTCTGATTGGATGTCGCGCTACTTCTTTTCCGGTGGGATGATGCCAAGTCTTGAGCTCTTTAAAAAATTCGATACTCACTTTAAGGTGGCCCAGCAGTGGAAAGTGAACGGCAATCATTACGCCCAAACATCTGAAGCCTGGCTCGATGAAACTGATCGTCATACCCAGTACCTATTGCCGATTTTTGAAAAACACTACGGCGCCGGTGAAGGTCGCAAATGGCTTGAGTGGTGGCGCATCTTCTTCATGTCCTGTGCGGAACTTTTTAAATTCAACAACGGTGACGAATGGTTCGTGGCTCATTATCTCCTGGAGAGAAAATGAAAAAACGCCTCGCGGTAGTAGGAACGGGTATGGCCGGTATGTCGGCTGCCTACTTCTTGCAAAATGACTACGACATCACTGTCTTTGAAAAGAACACCTACGTCGGTGGTCACACCAATACGGTGTATGTGAATGAAGACGGCAACAGTCTGCCGATCGACACCGGTTTCATGGTGTTCAACGAGATCACCTACCCACTCATGTGCCGCCTGTTCAAAAAACTTTCCGTGCCGTACATCGACACGGACATGTCATTTACCATTTATGATCGTGAGCGCTCGTTCGAGTACAACGGAAGCTCTTTTGCCGATCTCTTCTCGCAGAAAAAGAATGCCCTCAGCCCGCGCTTCTGGCGGATGCTGATTGATATCATGCGTTTTGGTAAAGGCGTTCCTCGCTACCTCAACGATGCGGGCTATCTTGATATTTCAATGGGTGATCTCATTACGAAAGAAAAATTGGGTGCTGGCTTTACCCATGATTACCTCCTGCCCATGACGGCGGCCGTCTGGTCCACTCCTCACCACGAGATGCTGCGCTTTCCAGCACGGTCGATGGTGCGGTTTTTACAGAACCACGGTCTCACGGGCATGGATACGCAGCACCAATGGAAAACTGTCATTGGCGGATCAGAAAGCTACAAAAAGAAACTCATCGCCCCCTTCGCTGAAAAAATAATCACGAACAAAGAAGTGGCGAGCGCACAGAGAGTTGATGGTAAAGCCGTCTTGAAGTTTAAGGACGGCACACTGGACACCTTTGACATGGTGGTCTTTGCCGGCCATCCCGATGAGACCCGTGAGTTCATCACCGACCTCACCCCGTTTGAGCGTGAGGTGCTCGCACCATTTACTTATCAAAAGAATGAAACCTGGCTACACACCGACGAATCGGTCATGCCGAAGCTTAAAAGCAATTGGTCTGCATGGAATCAGGTTCATCGTGAAGGTGAGCGATTCACCGTTTACTACATGAACAAACTTCAGTCCGTGTCGAAGAAAAGAAACTACTTCGTTAATATCAACGGCAACCGCTTCGTCGACGAGTCGAAGGTGCTTAAGAAAATTACCTATCACCACCCCGTCTTTAATTTGCAGACGGAAAAGTCACAAGCACGTATTCCAGAACTGAACGCGCTACCAAGCCCTTATCGTTTTTGTGGGGCGTGGTTCCGCTACGGTTTCCATGAGGACGCCCTTATGTCTAGCGTTCAGCTCTGCAGCTCAATGCTCGGACGAGAGGTCTTGTGAAAAGTTCTATCTATCTGGGATCGATTGACCACGTTCGGCGTGCAGTGACGCCCTACAAGTTCAAGAATCGCATGCCCTGGTGGCTGATTGATCTGGATGAAGTCGATGAACTTTCCAAGAAGTTCTGGGGATTTCGCCGTGGTAACTTTTCCCTTTTCTCGTTCCGAGATCATGACCATATCAATCTTGGCCATAAGACAGCGAAAGAAAACATCCTCGCCTGGGCCCAGCAAAATGGTGTCAACGAGTCGATAAAGAGTGTCCTTCTCCTCACAAATCTTCGGACGTGGGGATATGTCTTTAACCCCGTTTCATTTTATTTCCTCCAGGGCACAACCCAGCGTTGGGTGGTAACAGAAGTAGGAAATACTTTTTGGGAACAAAAACCGACTCTCCTTGGTCCCTTCACCGGTGATCGGGTGGTGCAGAACATTCCGAAGTTTTTCTATATCTCCCCATTTCTTCCCTTAGAGAATCGCCTCATCCTTGATGTGAGCTGGCCTAAAGAAACTCTCCGCATCCACATCGATGACCGCTCCCCGCAAGATGAAAGTGAGCTGATCGCCGTCTTCAATGGCGAAAAACAAGAGATCACCCAGGCCCGTATTCTCAAATTGGCCTTGAGTTTTCCTTTCTTGTGCTTCGGTATTATGGCCGCCATTCATTGGCACGCACTGAAGCTCTGGCTCAAAGGTGTTCCCTTCTTTAGCAAAAATGATCGTATGGATCTGCAGCAAGGAGTGTTCGTATGGAAATCACGAAAATTTGTGAAGCGCTAGTTCCCCCCTCACTTGTTCGATCCACCGTGGAAAGCGTCCTAGCGCGGATCAAACACGGAGCGCTGATCATTCGTCACAGCGATGGGGCCGAAGTGCGCTATGGCGACAGCTCGACGCCTTTGCGCATCCAGATCACCGACGAGCGCTTTTATCTTCATTGTTTATTGTTCGGCGATATTGGCTTCGGTGAAGCCTACACCGACGGCTGGTGGACCACGCCCGATCTAGCGGCTACTTTGAAACTTCTCATTGATAATGCTCAAGAGATGGGAGGTATGTCGGGTTCGGATAAAAAAGCCGACAACCTTCTGAAGCTCGTAAATAAAGGTTCGCAACTTTTGCGTGCCAACACGATTACGGGATCACGCAAAAATATCCAAGAACACTACGACCTTTCCAACGAGTTTTATTCTCTCTGGCTTGATTCAACGATGACCTACTCCAGTGCGCTATGGAACGAACCCAACATGACTCTGGAGCAAGCTCAGCGTGCGAAGTGGCGTTCTCTGGCAGAAAGCCTCGAACTCAAAGCAGACGATGAGTTGCTGGAGATTGGCACTGGCTGGGGTGGATTTGCTTGTTTTGCGGCCAAAGAATACGGCTGTAAAGTGACGACGTTCACGATTTCAGCGGAACAGCACAAATACGCCCAAGCACTTTTTCAGCGTGAAGGTGTCGCCGATCGCATCACGCTGCATCTGCAGGACTATCGAAAGATTGAAGGAACGTTTGATAAAATCGTCTCCATCGAAATGATGGAAGCGATTGGCCATGATTTCTTGCCGGTCTTCTTTCGGGTGATTCAACAAAAACTTCGACCAGAAGGACTTATGAGCTTTCAAGTCATCACGACCCCAGATTCGCGCTATCACGAATACCGCAAGGGTGTGGACTGGATTCAAAAACACATCTTCCCCGGTGGGCTACTTCCAAGCGTAGGACATCTCCATGAGGTCATTAATAAAGTAAGCGACTTGCACCTATTGAAGTTTCTCGACATGGGAACTCACTACGCGAAAACACTCAACGTCTGGGACAAGAATTTTCAGATGGTGAAACATAAAGTCACCGAACTTGGCTTCGACGAACGCTTCCAGCGCAAGTGGCACTACTACCTCAAGTACTGTGAAGCGGCGTTTATCACTCGCAACATCTCAGTGGTGCAAGTGACTCTTACGCGTCCGAATAATTTGAAACTGGCAAACGGGGCTTTGTGAAGGGAATGAGGCGCGGAACCCGCGAGGCGTACTCACGGTAATCAGCGCGCTTCATGTATTTCTTCTCGATCAACGGAATGCCCGTGACCTTGAAAAGACTGTAGCAAATGATGAGTGGCCCAACGATGGTCCACGCTGTCCAGAAACCAAAGATGTAAATATAAACACCCCACCAGACCAACATTTCACCGAGGTAGTTAGGAAAACGACAATAGACCCACGGGCCGGTCATACAAAGTTTACCTTTGTTCGCAGGATCTTTTTTGAAGCGCTCGAGATGCGCATCCGCCCAAGCTTCAAATCCCAAACCGACAACGAAAATCGCCAGACCCAAAATCTGTTTTATGCCAAAGCGCTCAAAATCTCCCGACATCCCCAACTGCACTGGCAACGACACCACAAACATCGCCGCACCTTGGGCGAGAAAAACTTTTTTGTAGGCCTCTTTGAGATAATTGGCTCCCCACTCATCTCTCATGGCTTGATAGCGCGGATCTTCACCCTTCCCCATGGAGCGCGTTGAAATATGCCACGCCAAACGCAAACCCCAGGCGGAGATCATCACCAACAACATGGCTTTGGGTCCAGTGTGATAATTTTGCAGGTAGCCGACGATGGCGACCATGACAAAACCCAATCCCCAAGCGATATCCATAATAGCGAGTTTGTCTTTCTTCCATGCGAGCCAAAAAAAACCGTGGATGAAGACCAGAATACTCAAGATAATAAACAACATGAAAGCCCACCTGAGGAGATGATTATGCCTGTGATTTTAGCACTTCTTCTAACTCTCTCATCAAGTTTCGCCATCGCCCAGGAGAAAGCTATGACTTACGCCGATCGTGCCCGTGATGCCTTCACCCGTTTGGACATCAACAACCTGCAAGTGGTGGATGAGTTCTATGACACCAACGTGGAATTCCATGACCCGATCACCCAGTTGAAGGGCAAAGAAAACATGCGCGCCTATTATAGGAAAATGTATCAAGGACTTAAGTCGATCAAGTTCGATTATCAAGAAGCCATCGAAAGCGATAAGACAGTCGTACTGATCTGGACCATGACCTACGCCACCGACAAACTCAACGGCGGTGAGCCGATTGTTGTGAAGGGAAACTCCCACATTAAATTTGGTGGAGTAGAAAACAAAGTGATCTATCACCGTGACTACCTGGATGTGGGCGCCATGGTTTATGAGCACATTCCAGTTTTAGGTGCTGGCGTTCGTTATATCAAAACCAAGCTGGGCGAACACTGATGCTCCCGCAATCACTCATTGATCAGATCCTTCCCTACTATCGCGCGCAAGATCCCGGGCATGACTGGGCCCATATTATGCGTGTGGTAAAAACCGCCAAGGCGCTGGCGACAGAAGAAAAAGCCGATCTCGCTGTGGTAATTCCGGCGGCCTACTTACATGACATCGTGAACATACCCAAGAATCATCCAGACCGTGCACGGGCCTCAGAACTTGCTGCCGACAAGGCCATCAAGCTTCTCGGTGAACACGGCTATGACGAAAAGAAATTTCCTACTATTCATCAAGCGATTATTGAGCATTCATTTTCCCGCGGACTCACACCCAGTTCAATCGAAGCCGCCTGTGTGCAAGACGCTGATCGCCTCGATGCCATCGGTGCCATTGGTGTGCTTCGTTGTGCGGCCGTGAATGTGGAAATGAAGACGGCGTTCTACGATCCGCAAGACCCCTTCGCCTCACGCCGACCGCTGGATGATAAAACGTGGATGGTGGATCACTATTACGTGAAACTACTTAAGCTGGCCGAGACCATGCAAACAGCAGCAGCGAAACGTGAAGGCCAAAGGCGCGTGGAATTTATGCGGAGCTTTCTCGATCAGCTGCGCTCTGAAATCTAGTTTTCTAAAACGATCAGAAAATAGTCAGATGCTAGGCGCCTAGAAGAGAGAGAGGAGGCTTACTCAATGTAATCCGCACGACCGAGCGACGCAGGCAACGCCGCAGATGGCATTTTGTGATCGTTTTAACCCTTACGGTTTTCTTCAGAGACAATTTCATTCATATGCCAGAAATCCCAGGCCCAACCCAACGTCAAAAGTCCTCCGGTGCAGAGCCACAAGAGGCCTGTCCAGATGCGTCCCATGTAGAAGCGGTGAATTCCTAGCCAGCCAAAAAATGTAAGTAGAATCCAAGCGACATTGTAGTTGTAGCGACCCGACACATACTTCGTGTCCGCGTCTTCTTCCATGCCCGGAATCAAGAACGCGTCGACCAGCCAGCCAATCCCAAACATCCCAAAGGTGGCCATCCATAAAAGGCCTGTCCACTTCTTGCCGAAGTAAAAACGATGGGATCCCGTGAATCCGAAGACCCACAAGAGATAACCGGCAATAAGACTATGACCTGCGGCTGGAAAGGCGGATTTGTTCATGCTAACACTTTCTCGACTGATTCACCTTTTGACAAGGACCTGTTATGTGGCAACCCGACCCCGACCTACGGCGCAGCGCCTTGGGACTCATCACGGGAGAGAAAAACCTCGTGGCCAATCTCGCCAATCTGGCGGCCGTGATCTACCACTCTATGCCGGGACTTAACTGGGCCGGCTTCTACATGTGGGATCACAAACACCAAGAGCTCGTGCTTGGCCCGTTTCAAGGCAAACCTGCTTGCTTACGAATCAAAAGCAATCGTGGTGTGTGTGGAGCTGCCTATGCCTCTCAAAAAACTCAGCGCATCGATGACGTCCATGCCTTTCCCGGTCACATCGCCTGCGATGCCGCCTCACGCTCGGAGCTTGTCATTCCTCTGCTCTGGGAAGGAACCTGTGTAGGAGTCCTCGACCTTGACTCACCGGAGGTCGCGCGATTTTCAAAAGAGGAGGCGCTGTTTTTCGAAGAGCTCATGACAGAGATTTGGCCCATGGTTTGGCAGGAGAGAGAATGACGATCCCTTTTGAATACTCGATGCTGACGTTGATGACGCTGTTTTATCTTTTTGCCTGGCTCCCCGCTAGCATTGGCAAAGTGCGCTCATACGGAAAGGGCTGGGCCGCTTCCAACAGAGAACCTATTAAAGACAAAGAGCTGCTTCCTTGGGCCGGCAGAACAGACCGTGCCTACAATAATTTAAAAGAGTATTATCCTGGATTTGCCGTGGTGATCATCTTGCTTGGCACCACAGGACGCTTTGATGAAAGCACCAGCATCGCAGCGGCGATTTATGTCTTGATGCGCTTAGGTCACTTTGCGTTTTATTCTCTGGGATCAGTCTATGGCCGCGCGATCTGCTATCTTACGAGCATGGTGGCCAATGTGTTCTTGCTGATTAAATTGTTTTAAAAAGATAAGGGCCCCGAAGGGCCCTTATTGTTAAGGCTTATTGAGGGTCGCACGGTCCGGGATGATGAACTCTTGTTCTGAAAGATCCGCGATGGATTCGATGGCGTAAAGAAGCATCGAAAGTTTCGGGATCACTAAGTTCTTAAAGTCCGGGCCCGCGTTCATCAAGCGCGCCATTTCATCTTGCCACATCTTTCCGTTCCAGAGATCAACCATGTCGAAGATCTCGCGTTGAGCACGCATGTCGCCAGAGCGAGCCGCATCGACTTTCGCTTGCAATGTACGAGTGACACGCAACATATCAAGGTAAATTTGGAAGTCTGTGCTTCCCATCGCCATTTTGATCGACGCAAGTTCTTGAAGTTCAAGGCGAACCACTTCGATCAAAGAAGATGATGCTTTAGAGACGGTTCCTGCGAGTCCACGCTCCCATCCGTACGCATCGCGCAGCTGGTCTACCAAAGTACGCATCGCTGTGATCGAGTTTTTCAAGCGATTCACGTCATCGTAGTCCGTCAAAAGTTCGTTCAAGACTGTTCCGAAGACCACGATCAAACGAGCGTTCTCTTGCACACGCCAGTCAACGATTGAGTAGAGGTACTTGCCTTGGGCATTTTTGGTTTCCGCAAGAGTAATTCCTTCTCTAAGGGCTTCACTGAAGCGATCAAGGTGACCGCGGTGTGAACGCGCAATCTCCACGCGGAAGTTTTCCAGGTTGCGCTGAACACCCTTGTACGAAGCCCGCAAGATGCTGGTGGCGCTGGTAAGGCCCGCATTCAAGAAAGTGGGTACACCATTATTAAGATAGAGCTTCGTGAGCTTGTGTGAGTACGACGGAGCAATGGAAATTTGTGTTAAGCCGGGATCACCAAAAGAATTCGATTGTGCTCCTGCGGCGTTGTATACTCCACCAGTCATCGAATTGCCGCTCCAAGCACCACAGTAGTAGTACCCAGAATTTGCCCCACAGGTGTAATCAATCTTCTTCACGGGTATCTCTGAGGTAATCGTGTAGGTCGAGTAGAATCCTGCGGTGCCAGTGCCAGTTCCAGTGATTTTAACAGCAAGACCAAATTCCGCCAAATCACAAACCTTGGCCGCACTCCAGGTGCAGGCCTTGTTAAGATCGACAACAATGCTGTCATCCGCAAAACCTATCGCATCAGCTGCTGCGTTCGACTGTGCGTACACACCCAACGAAGCCGTCAACACGAGAGCTGTTATAAATATTTTTTTCATCTGCGTTCTCCCTAGAGATCGAGTTCGGCTTCGAGTTCAACAATTTTCGACTCAATATTTCTTTCCTTCACATCGTAACGCTCGAGGATGTCTTCTTTGATGCGCAAGATGTCGAGGATTACGTAGTCGTAGCGACCCGAGAACATCAAGCGGTCTAGCAAGACCTGGTTGTCATTGATGATCTTCGCCATCTTGAGTGAACGATGAGCTGTAATCAAGCTGCGCTCATCACGCACGAGCTCCGATGCATTCGAGAGCAAGGCAATTTTCTTCATAGGAAGAAGAACCTGAGGCCAAAGCTCAGAGTAGAAATCTTTTTCGTACTGAAGATCTTGTGAGAGTGAGCGAGTGATCTCGAGGAATTCTGCACCCCAGTTGTCGTCATTTACACGTTCAGCACGGTAACGGCGATAAGAAGCCGGTGCGGTTTCTGTGGCAGAAAAGATTTGGCCAGCAAGAATGCGCGCGCAAGTCTCTTCGAATTTAAAGGTAATGTTCTTCACGTCACGACGAACACGGAATGAGTAATCCGGGTCGTAGCCAGGGATGCCGATGTTGTGGACGAGTTCTCCATCAGCGAAGACTTTAATGAAACCGTCGTTACGGATACCTTCGGCACTGACGAGCATGCGTTCAACGTAGCTGTGATCGCGGGGAACATCGATTGAAAGAGTGTCGCCTGGGCAGTAGCGACCTGTTTTACCGAGGTCAGCGAAGTTGATCACGCCGGCCTGAGCGCCAAATGATGTTAAGAGAGCGAGAGCGATAAATTTTGTTTTCATATATTGAGTCCCTTAAGTTTTATAGTCTATTGGCGATTCAGGTCGTACTTCTCAATGATGTCCTGCTTGATGGTCATCATATCGAGGGCAAGGCGGTCATAACGCACGTCCATCAACATAATATCGCTTTCAAACAAGAGAGATTAGTCGTCGATCGCATCAAGCAAGATCACGGCTTTTTCTTTTGTGCTGAGTGAACGAGCATCGCGAGCATTGTCTGACGCTTGAACTTTCATGGCAGAAATCTTAAGAGGTTTCAAGAAGCGGGTGAACACGTCATAACCAAAAGGCGTTCCTGCGCTCAAGATCGTGAACTCGTGCACGAGGTCAAGTACTGACTGGCCCCACTGATCAACATCGTATGAACGGCGTTGCTGACGGCTCAAGCCTTGGTAAGAAGAATAAACTTTTCTTTCAGTATAGATTTTGAAACCCAAGAGCTTCACACGGCTGCGGTCTTGAACTTTCAATACGATTTCAGAAACATTTCCGCGGATGATGACTGGATAATCCGGATCACGTCCAGGAACACCCAATGTCGCCACTTCATCGCCGTCAGCATAGACTTTCGCGAAGCTATAGTTGCGTTGGGCACCCTCGGCAGTGATCATCAACTGCTCCACATAGTGTGGGCGGTTATCGTTAAATTTGAATGAGATGTTCTCGTTCGAGTCGAGCGTCTTGATGTAGTCGTTACCGAGGAAACCACGGCCTTCGACTTGAAGATCGATCACTGATGGAACCTGGGCGAAAGCCTGGCCGGCCACAAGGCCTAAAAGAGCAATTACAGTTTTTAATGTTTTCATATATATCTCCCTAGAGGCGTTGTTAATTTATTTGAGACCCTTGCAGGCGTTGATCGATGCCGCTGAGCGGTCACTCAGTTTCTTGCCTTTCAACTTCCTCGCTAAACTCCGTTGTCTTACAAGGATACATTTACGTGCGCGTTCAGAAAGTGTGCACGATTGGTAAGAGTCTTCCATCTTCATGCCGTCAGCTTTGAGTTGCTTCATGCAGTCCACACCGGCGGGAGTTTCTCCAGCGTGTGCGTGGAAAACCAAAATAAAGACGACCAACGTCAAAGCAGCTTTCATACAGACTCCTTTACAAGTGTCTAAATTTTAGACACTTCAAGCCATTGATTCCCTTGCGGGATACTCGTTATGGTGGAGTTAGTTGCAGATTGTGTGCCGGCCTAGGCAGCTTGCGCTGGAATTGAGACTTCAGCGCTAACAGCGCCTTTGCCTTTACGAAAGAAGGCCCAATAGAAGCCTACGGCGAGAAGATAGAAGAATGAGGCCGCTACAAACGATGAGCGGAAACCGTAGGACTCGATCAACAAACCGCCCACCTGACTAGAAAGTGTCCAGGCGGCGTTGTAACAGAAGATAAGAATAGACGAGGCGAAGAGACATTCGTGCTCTTTGACCTTTTCCATTTCAAAAAGCGACGTGACGGGGCCACTCATATTCATCAGCATGCCACGCATGAAGAAGCT
>JAKFUR010000153.1 GCA_021732585.1 Bacteriovoracaceae bacterium | reverse complement strand
ATGCTGAGTGATTGTTTGTTGAATATGTGTTTTAGTCGCTTGTAAATTATTTGAGCTGATATCAGAGAGTCGAATCCCTAAGCGGGCGTCTCTTCCATTTTCCGACATAAAGGACAGTGTGGGATTTTTCTCGGCCATGGAAAAAAGAAAGAAGGTCTCAGCGACTTGTCCTGACGTTGTTGGAATATCCCCTTGAAAGAGATCGGCCACAGAAACGATAGTTCCTACGGACTGATGTTTGCGAAGCTCACGATTCATGCGATCTAAGCTTTGAAGAGCGACCGGGTTGCGCCAAAAACCAGCTTCCTTCGCTTTAAGGGCAAGATCGTAAGTAAGCACCCCACCAAATGAACGATCAATCCAATTGGTGTTGGCACGAACGTCATCTCCATCGGGTAGATCATCAAAGAGACGAATTGAAAAATTGAGTTGTGAGAGCATGAGTGTACCCAGCAACGTGCATACAATGGTCGCCGCTACAATCCGGCGCGGATAACGAAAGCACCACAGCGCCCAGATCGCAGGCTTGCCAGGCCATGAGCGCATAACAGGTTTCACCAGCGGCAAAGCACATAACATCATTATTTGCGCCATTACAGCGACACAACTTAGAACAAGCGCCACAGTCCAGCCGTACTGAGCAATAATCGGAATCGCAGAAGGAGCTAGCGCTAAAAATCCCAAAGCGGTGGTGGTGATCCCCAGTGCATTTGGCAATGCGATCTCTTTGCAGGTCGACCAGGCCTCCATCCATCGTTCTTGAAAGTGGCCGTGGTGGCCGCGCCGTTGTGACCACAGATGAAGAGTGTGGATCAGTAAACTCATCACCGAGACGCTCACGATCACAGGGAGAGTCACTAAGATGGCATTCATGGGAATATCAAGTGCGCTCATGAGAGCGAGGGAAAAAACATTTGTTCCGACGATGGTAATAAAAGCGCAGGCGATGGCGCTCCAGTGCGAAAAGATCAAATAGAAGAACACACAGAATGCCAAAACGGTGATGACCAAAAAATGACCCAATTCTGTTTGGATCATGTCTGACAGGCGAGTTTGTAGAAGAGGCACTCCGGCACTCAACACATGGGTCTGTGGAAAAGTATCTTGCAGCAAGGCCGTGATCTCTTCATGCATGACTTCGCGGGCCTTGCGATTTTGTGATTTGGGTTCAATCGCCAAAAGTGTGGCCCGAAAGTCTTTGGTGACGAGCAAAGGATAAAGCAATGAGTTAGAGCGAACGGCTTCTTTCCAGTTGGCCGGATTCTCGCGATCAAAGAGATTGCCGATGACTAAATCACCGTGCGCACTCGAAGCCCCTTCAATCTGGGTCAGAGACAGGATTGTTTTAACATCTCCGCGCTCTTGGATGTCGCGGGAGAGTTTTGTAGCGCCTTAATGTTCACCGGATTAAGCCAGGCCTCGTGCTCATCATGTTGGATCACAAAGAGATAAGGAGAGTCTTGATTGAGGCGGAATTGGTGAGTGATCTTGTCGTGACCAGCAAGTAGCGGATGCTCCTTCGGATAAAACTGATCCACCGAATACTCCGTACGCAGGCCCCCTAAAGAATAAAGACTCCACGCTAAACAACTGACAACGACAGACCAGCATAGAAGCGCAGAATATTTTTTCATAATTCCATCCAGTCCATAGTGATGAGGTTCTGCTGTTGCTTCCAGTTTCCTAGCTTCCAGCTGCGCTCCTCCCATTTAAGAGTAGGAAGATTTTCTGTAACGGTTGTGGGTTTGAAAAAACCTTGGACCGCGTCCTGCAGAATGCTGCTGGAAAGTTTTTGATTGGGTTTATAAATTAAAACGTAGAGACCAGAAAAGTGAGTCACCATCTTAGTCGTAGGCTTTCCCGACTTTAAAGTGAGTACACTTTCCTGCACATCAAGACTCAAGATAGTTTTGAGATTGAGCCCCCAGCTCATGTAGTCAATGGGTGCGTGGTTAATGAAAGTCTGAAGACTTCCCTCTACTTTCATTTCTGCTTGCCAAGCACCGGTCGTAGTAGGACGAAGCGCGAGAGCAGAGTCTTGCAGACGAGGAATTACAAAAAAAGGAGTCTGACTTGGGAAACGTCGTAAGTCGGGCCAGACAAATGACTGCACCACACGAGAACCCATTAAGGTTCTGAATCCTTCCACCTGCTGAAGATTGTATTGGGCAGGAATCATGGAAAGGAGGCGGTCTTCCATCAGGGCCTCAAGTGACTCCTGTGAGAACACAAGTTGAGGATGTGTACTTGAAAGCAAACTTTCTGCGACGAGCGGCAAGTTAACTTCACGTTGAGTATTAAGCGGCAACTCGGCAAAGAGTAAAACACCTTTGTCACTTGGCCGCTCCATGGAAAGTACTGTGAGGTGGTCAGAAGTTGAGTCCAGGAGTTGTTGCCAAAGGTTATTCCAAGCTACTTGAATTTGTGGGGCAAGCCACTCTTGTAGCAAGGGAGACAGAGTCTGCGGATCTTGGAGCGCTTGAGTGATTCTTTGAGTAATGACTGTACCAACACCCCCTGCTCCTGTGCAACTCACAGAGGAAAGAGTCCAGCCCGCTAGTGGGATTTGCAGATTAAGCCCACTGAGCTGCGGCCGCCAATAGTTTTGTTCTCTAAGAAATTGAGCAGCAGCTTCTACAGAAAAGCGAGGGATCGTGATGTGGATGGGAGAGCAGTGGGCTTCGAGGCGCACGGAGATGATATTACCGTTGAGTTCAATTTTGACGATTTGATTGACGCTCAATTCGGCAATCTTGATCGTGGCACTGAGATTCTGGGCGCTCGTTTTAAGACCCTCAGACTGAAATTGCGTTTGCCCTAGAGTTCCTTGAAGTTGAACGTCGACACCTTTCACAACGGGTCTAAGTTCTTGCCAGCTGATAGTCAGTTCATCTTCTTGATGAGAGAAGTTTAAAACTCGTTCATTCCAGGCCTGAGAAACAAATTCCCATGGCAACCATTGGGCCACTTTTAGAGAGCCGGCCCAAGTCGGTGAAGACAGCAGCAGCAAACTGATCAGCAAAAAACTACGGCCCATGGAAGACCCTCCGGTGGTCGGTTAAGTCCTTCAACGGCCGCAAGGCACATTTTTTTTAATTCAGTGAGTGGATTTTTTCATCGAGTGATCTAAGTCATGGTGATTTGAGAAAGTCTGAGTTTTTTTGAGGTTTTGATCTAGCGGTAGATTTTAGTTGAAAAGTGCGTTTTGCCACAAATAAATGTCACTTATGAGCGAGCAGACCTTTAGCGAAGTGGGCGAGGCCGTTCACCACGGATTCATAAATATTATGCTCACGCAGTTTCTCGGCACCAAAGGCAGCCGTGAGTTTTTCACGAAGCATGGGAAACTGGGATGTACCACCTGTGAGAATGACCTCGGAGACAAGAGCAGGAGCCACGCCGGATTGTTCAAAGACTTTCATCATAGTGCTCACAATCTCATCAACCGTTGGGCGTACGCTGATGCGATAGTCCTGATCTTCAATCGGTTGCTCAATATCAATTCCTAAGGCCTGATATACAAAGGTGGCTTCAGGTGATTTCCCTAATTTGATCTTGGTTTTTTCAATTTCATTAAACAGGGGAAATCCCAGCTGACCTTCGACTAGGGCATACAGCTGCTTGATGTATTTCTCATCATGCTCTGACAGCGCAAATTTCCCTATGTGTTGAAGAAATTCCCAGGTATCTTTTTCGCGTAAGTGCGTGATGTGAGCTGGTGAACAAATCTTTTTTAGCAGGCCGCGTGGAAACTTCAAGACGTTCTGGCCGCCAGGGATTTGATACTCAAACTGTGATCCAAAGTGAGGTGCGATGAAATCCTTCATCATGTCGCCGTCGAGCGCATCGCCGGCGAGAAAAACACCACTGAGTCCCAAAATTTCCGGCCCCTTCATTAAGGTGAAGTCTGACGTACCACCACCAAAGTCAGCGATGAGAACGATCTTGTTTTCAAGCGAAGCACTTTGGTAATCAAGTCCTGCCGCCACAGGCTCAGGACAAAAATGGATTTCTTTAAAGCCGGCGATCTCGGCGGCTTTCTGCATGCGATCTTGCGCCAGCTGGTCGTGTTCTTTTTCTAATGAGTAAAGTGCGGGACGTCCCAAGACAATCCGTTCAACTTGTTCACCTGTGATGAGATTGGCGCGTCGGCGCATTTCGCCTAAGAACACTGCGATCATCTCTGAAATATTCACATTCTGGTTATGGATCGCAGTACCGGTATAACCGGGCTCAGGCAGAAATTTTTTAATCGATCGCAAGAATCGGCCTTCACCTTCGTGATTCACATACTCTTTGATGGCTTCGCTACCAAAGTACCAGGCGTTTTTTTGCGGTGTGAAAAGTAGTGAGCGCAAAACATTGCCGCCGGCCGGGTCAAGTTTAACGGGTCGAATCTCGCCTTTGTCTGAGACATAGGTAAGAAGTGAGTTCGAGGTTCCAAAATCGACGGCGTAAAAGCTCATGAGTTGACTTTAATTCTAAGACATTTCTGGATTTCTACAATAGGCATGGCTAGAATGCTGCCATCAAGGAGATCCCATGGAATATCGTCAGCTCAGCGGTGCAGGTTTACGCGTCCCCCTTCTCAGTTTCGGCACGGCCACTTTCGGCGGAGTCGGGGACTTCTTTAAGGCCTGGGGAGCTACTGACATCGCAGAGGCCAAGCGCATGGTTGACATGTGCCTGGATCATGGAGTGAATTTTTTTGATACGGCCAACGGCTATTCACGCGGCCGCTCGGAAGAAATTCTAGGTGAGGCCTTGAAAGGCAAACGCCACCAGACACTCATCGCTACCAAAGCCACGTTTCCTATGGGCGATGCCCCGATGGATTATGGTTCATCACGTTTTCATATTATCGAAACGGTTGAAGCAAGCCTCAAGCGTTTGCAGACGGATCACATAGATATGTTCTTTATGCACGGCCAAGACATGCTCACGCCGGTAGAAGAAACGCTCCGTGCTCTCGACGATCTGATCACGGCCGGTAAAATTCGCTACATCGGCTGCTCAAATTTCTCTGGCTGGAATTTGATGAAGTCGTTGTCTGTCTCTGAGCGCCACGGTTGGGCCAAGTACGTACTGAATCAAACGTACTACTCATTGGTCGGTCGTGAGTATGAGTGGGAATTGATGCCGTTGGGCCTTGATCAAAACGTGTCCTCTATGGTGTGGAGTCCGCTGGCCGGTGGCGCGCTCTCTGGAAAAATCTCTCGCACCCGTCCGGCACCTGCGGGCAGCCGCGCGTCGCAAATGGACTTCGTCGTTTCATCGAAGTCTGAGCATTTGCATAATATTGTGGATGTGTTGGAAGTGATCGCCAAAGAAACAGAGAAGACTGTCGCGCAAGTGGCACTTAACTGGGTCGCTCATCGTCCGACCGTTGCTAACGTTGTGATTGGTGCTCGTAATGAAGAGCAACTCAAACAAAACTTCGGTGCTGTGGGGTGGAAACTATCAGCAGATCAAGTCGCTCGTTTGGATGCTGCCAGCGATGTAAAACCTATTTACCCGTACTGGCACCAACGGAGCTTTCCGCAGCTGCAACGTTAACGAACGTGCTTAGCTGCGATTGAGCGGTTAATTTTCTTAATTTCTTTGACGGCCACTCGCTCGTAGTTTTGTGAGAGGCGAGTGGTTTGAAGTGGCTTGACGGTGATCTGGGCCACTTCAACGCCTGTCTCTAATGAGAGATCGTTGTTCTTGATCTGCTCCATCGCAAGTGACGGTGAAGAAAGAAAAGCTGTAAAAAGTAAAACTGCCATTTTCATAAGAACCTCCTGTTCGGTGTGGTTTCTACCACGCACATCCTAATGCGGGTTTCGTGCCAACGCTAAGCTATCAAAAGCTCTGAGCTCGGTGTCAGCTCGCCTCTGGTGCACAGTTGGGACAAACGCTCAGTTTGCCTTCTTGGCCCTTCCGTTTGGGGTCGGTGGTTCAGGAGGAAGGATTTCCAGATCCGTCACAAAGATATTGGCCCGTGTGCCGTTAGCGAGACTGCAGGCGGCCTTCTTGCGACCCTGGCCATCTACGCTCACATTACTCACACGCACCGTTTCGCCTTTATACTGGCCCGCGAGCACAAGGGCTTTGATAATTTGTGACATGTAGAGATTCTAGCATAAAAAAAGCCCGGACTAAGCCGGGCTTTTCGTAAGCGATGTGTAAGCGAGGACTAGTTTTTCTTGGCGATAACGATGTGAGCAGTCAACGGGCGCTCAGCTTCGAAAGAAAATTCTTCGTAGAGACCAGAGAGGTTTGAAGATTGGGCCGCTTCCATTTCAACCTTCTCAATTTCCACTGGCTCATTCAATGACAACTCGTGGTTAGCGAGAGCTGAGAAAGAGAAAGTTGAGATCAAGATAAGTGCTGCAAGTTTCATAGGGCCTCCAAGATTTACATCAATGTCCACGGGAATACCTAATGCGGGTTTCGTGCCAAATACGCGCCCCGGATAACCCCTCAAAAACCCATTGTGCGATGCGCAAAATGGCCCCAGTGGGTGCATTCTGGAACCATACGTGCAGAGTCATTTTGTCATTTAATCGGCTAACTACTCGAATTTGTGTCTAAGTTACTGTTAGAAAAACTCTCTATAACATTATGGCTTCAGGTCTCGTTAGAGAGTCAGAGGATGTCTATGTCGGATGAGACTTGGGTCGCACAGTTAAAAGAGGGAAGTGAAGAGGCCTTTCAGGCCCTCTATCAAACTTACGCCCCCGATCTCCACCGCCATCTCTTCTATTTGTTAGGTGATGCCCAAGAAGCAGAGGACCTTCTGCACGAGGTGATGATGCTGATGATTCAGAAGATTGGTTTCTATACACCACGCCTAGAAATGAAGAACAGCTTCAAGGCGTGGCTCTATCGCTTGAGTACGCACCGGGCGATCGATGAGATCCGCAAGCGTAAAGGCAAGATGACAACGGAATGGACTGAGATCACAGATACTGAGCCTTTGCAGGATGAATTGTACGAGAAACGAGAACAAGAAGAATTGATCGGTGAACTCCTGCTGCAATTACCCCTCATGCAACGAATGGTGCTGGGATTAAGGGTAAATGACGATCTCTCTTACTTAGAAATTTCTGCGATTCTGGGGAAAGACATTAACACCATCAAGCAAAGTCTCTTTCATACCCGCAAAAAAATGAAAGAGCTGCTGCTGGCACAAGGAGCGATGGCATGAAGCACCCTCCCTTAGAGATTCTGCAAGACTACTTTGAAAATGCTTTGGTGCTGTCACAAGAAAAAAGAGTGAAGGAACATCTCTTGGTTTGTGATCAGTGCAGTAAAATGCTGGCCGACTTTGCCGTGATTGAAACGAAAGTTCTCAAACGTACGGCCCCGGTCATCAACGCACAAACACAGCAACGCATCTTTGCTGATGCCAAAAAAATGTTGGCCCAGCGTGGGCAACAAAAACTCGTACAGATCGAGCGCCAAGAAAAAATCAAAGAACTCATGCAGGATTGGCAAGAGAAGCTCAGTTTCGATTGGCGAGTGCCCGCACTCCAATTCGCTTCGTTATCGCTTGTTCTGGCCGTTGTGGTGGCCGTCGAAACAAACCAGTCTGAAGAAACCACCTACCAACCCATTTCAACCGACGTGCAAGTGTCAACCTATCAAGATGTCACCCCTCAGGAGGGAGAATGAAATATTTGTTGCTGTTACTTATAAGTGTCTCGGCCCAAGCCGGAATAAAAGTCCAAGGCGATCAGGTACAGCCGTTTAAGTCCAATGCCTATCCTTTGCGTGAACTGATTAAGGACTATGCGGAAATGACCGCGACTCATATTTTCTATTCAGACGAGACAGTAAAGCCCAAAGATGTTGTGCAACTACAACTTAATCAACCTATGAGCAAAGCCGACTTCAAGCAGATATTTTATGCACTTCTCAATGCTCATGGTTTCTCTCCTATGGAGGAGTCAGGCTTTTTGTGGATTAGCCCGACTCGCGACAATCGTTATCTGCCAGGGCCAGTTTTCACTGATGACAGCTATCCTCGTGATGCAAGTTTCAAACTAGTGGTGCATACCTTGAAATATCCACTCGCCAGTTCGATTACTCGTAACTTGCGGCCTTATGTTTCACGCTATGGGAGAGTGATCAACTTCTCTGATGCTCGCACCATTATTTTGAGCGATCTGGGGGATAATATTGCTCGCTTAGTAAAGCTCGTTGATTCAATGGATACCGAACTCGCTTATCAACAAGTCTTGAAAGAGAAACCTAAAAACCCTGAGATCGATACGGCAATTCAAGAAAAAATCGTGGGTCTTGAGTTAGAGAATAAAATTTTGGAGCGAAAGTATCTTGAGCTCAAAGAGAACAACGCGACTGGAGGTGCTCAGTGAGATTTCTATTTCTTACTCTCTTATTGAGCACGAGTGCCTTGGCCCAAGTCATCAGTCGTGACACCAATGGAGACTTCGTTTTTAGCAAGAAGAGTTTTAAGGCCAGTGAGCTGCTCCATGATTACGCAGCTCTTGAAGGCCTCAACCTGGTACTTTCAGTAGATTTTAAAGATACGAATCTTTTCATGGAAGGTAAGCGCTCTATGAGCAAGGAGAACATGGAGAATTACCTCTCCGTGGTCCTCTATCACATGGATGGCAGCGTGGTTCGCACGAGTGACACGAAGTTTCTCAACATCATCCAGGCGCGCGACACTCGCTATGTGACTTTGCCAACCTACACTGACGTTGAAAGTGTCCCGCGCAACTATAACCATGTGCAGTTGTCCTATCGCTTGCAGCATATTCAAGCGGCGGAGTTGACGCGTAATCTGCGACCTTTTTTGAGTCGTTATGGGCGCATCATTGATGACAATTACTCAAATTCGATTCATCTCACGGAGATGGGTGGCAACATTCATCGTCTCATGGCGATTGTGAAATTCTTGGATACACCAGCCTTTGTAAAACGGGTGGAAGAAGTCGAAGTGATTAACAAGAAGAATGAACAAGTGCTTAAACCGGAGCGTAATTTAGTAGATGTGATTAACGGCAACCAAGGTCTATTCCTTTTAGTCTTCCTCATCATGGGCAGCATTATTGGTTTCGGCTTGCGTGGGTACACCATGAAACGCATTGAGGGCGGATGGTAATTTTATTCTGGTTCCTGACAACATTTTCAGCTTCTGCACTTGAGGTGATAAAACCGGTTTTTGAGAAGGACATCGTCCTCACGATCGTTGCCGTTGAGCCCGATAGTTTTGAGACCTATTTACTCACTCATCACAACGGACGTGTGATGACTCTCGTTTGCGCACGCAACGTGGTCTACGACAACAATCCTAAAGCGTTTATTGAGTACCGCAATTTCTATAATGAGATTGCAGGCAATTTTACGATTGAACATGACAAGGCCTGCAAAGACCTCGGGCGCTTTATTGAGTCATCGCAGTACGGTGTGAGCCGAGAGAAACCGTTTGTTATCACTTTGAATCGCAAGACTGGCCAAGTTTCCAAGATCATCTACCCGAAAATTAACCCGCTGGCGGACGAAGGTGACGAAGAAGACATGCTCGGACCGTTAAATAAGGGACTCTTTTAGCCGGGTTGGAATTTCTATCTCTTCTCCTTAGAATAGAAGCGGGGAGTACTTATGAAATCCACGTTCATATTATTAGGGCTACTGGCCGCTTGTGCGGCACCTGTGACTACAACAGAAACGCCAAAAAAGACGGACATCGTTTTCATGCACGGCTCGCATTTTGATGCCGGGCTTTGGGATCGTGTCCTCGAGCACATGCCTCTCGATCGTCGCACCATCATGCTCAATATTCCTCACCGCACACTCGCACCTATTTTGAATCTCTCTCAGGCAGCGGAACGTGCGTGTAAAGAAACACCAGGGCCTTCGGTGTTTGTGGTGCACAGTTTTGCCGGTGTCATCGCTCATCAGATGGTGGGAGTATGTCCTGAAAAAATTAAACAGATCATTTATGTAGCGGGTGTGATCGCGCTATCCGGTGAGCGCGCCGTCACGACGTTCTCTCAAACAGACCAAGAAAACTACGCGCAGACGGTGGACTTCAGTGAAGAGTGGATGACACCGAAAGAGCGCGGTCAGTTCTTTGCGATTATGGCCGGTGCAAAATATGAAGTGGATCTAGTCGCACCACCGATTTTTCGTGAGTCATCAAAGATGGCTGAGGACAAAGTGAGTTATGAGCTAAAGCGCTGGGAGAAAATCCCGAAAAACTACATTTATACAGTGGAAGATGCGGTGATAAGTCCGGCCACACAAGAGGCTTATGTGGCCAAGGCGCAGATTCAAAAAACCCGCGCCGTACAATCAGGACATCTGCCGATGTTAACTCATCCTGAGTATTTGGCAGATGCCATCATTGAACTGATCAGCGAATAGTTATACCCGTCGCCGTTTCATACAAGTACTTAACAAACACTGGCAACGGTGCGCCGTGCTTGTTGCTTTGAAGAGCAGCTGTGCGCCATGCTGCGTTCGCCGGGCTATCCCAGTTGCTCAAAGATAGACCACCTACAAGTGAGTCACCGTCAGAAACAGGCAATCCTGCAAAGCGCGGCTTCCAAGCAAAGTCCGGATGTTTTTCTGAGTACCACTCACCACCGATGATTCGGTTCGCGCCGTCGAGCTCGAGGGCGTACTCGTATTCAACCGATTTCGTTTCAGTGACTCCCGAATCTTCTGAGTCCGCACCGAACAAGAGCACAACCGTCATTTTAACACCTACGACATTGGCCGTGTTTGGATGACGGAATTTACGGTAGCGGCCCACTTTTTTGGTTGGGCGGATGACATCAAGAAAGTTGGCCGACTTTCGATCGTCATCTTTCAAATCGAAGTAGTGCAAGTTGTAAGAGATGACCGGTTTGTTCCACACTTCAGAGTCGTGGATGTAGTCGATGATGAACGGGCGCTTATTCATGCCTAACTCATG
>JAKFUR010000017.1 GCA_021732585.1 Bacteriovoracaceae bacterium | reverse complement strand
ACCGCATGAAAACCCACCACCCGTGGGCCATCAACCGCCACATCAAAAAAATCATCGGCCTTGAAGTCTTGGTAGTACTTCAGGCGCTGATCAACGGACGCGTCCGTAAACGTGTAGTGCGCGTCGTACTCCAACGGGATCCGCGAGTCGGCTTCAGCGATAAACCGCATTTCTGTGAGGTTGGAGAAATCAGCTTGGCGAAATTCCAGCATTTGTCGAACATATGGGATGAGGGCCACGAATTGAGTCACAGAACTCACACCTTCTCCACCTTTTTCATTGGGAAGAACGTTGACCTCGGTACAGGCAAGGCTTTGGTTCGCTCGGTAGTCTGTCTTTCCATTAACTAAGATCCCAACAAGCTCGCCGCTTCTGGCATGAAAGACTGCTGAGCCAGAATTGATTTGAAAAGCATCGAGGTTGGCCTGGAAGCCACCGTTATGGACGCTCATGACCTGAGCACCATCATCGATCTTTTGTGGAAGACCTGACGGATGGCCAATCATAACGAGGGGTGTGCCCATAGTGGCTTCTTGCTGTGCAAGTTTCACGGGAGCGTGTCTACTAACAGGACGATCAAGCTTGATCAAAGCGAAGTCGCGACCTTCACCGTTCTGTTGGGCGATGATGTTTTTGCAGGAGTACACTTCGCTGGAAGACACGCTGACCGCGGTTTGATTTTTCTCCGTGATTTTGTAGTTGAACACCCAAGAGAAGTTCTCGCAATCGCCGATGCTATCCATGCAGTGACCGGCTGTGGCGATGACGTCGGGGGCCACCAAGAAGCCCGAGCAGTAGGCGATGGAAGGTTGCTCGATGAAGCGCTCTTTATCACAGAGGTTAAAGCGTTCTTGGAGAGTGACGCCGTTCAATTCGGCGGTGTTCCCACGGAGGGTGATCTTCTCATTCCCTATCATGGCAGCGGTGCTGTCGGCTAAGCGGCGAAAAAGAGGTGAGGTCGAGTGGAGGGTATCAACCCGGTTGTCTTCGCCGTAGATGATGCGGGTATTGGCGTGAGCGGCGAAAGACGTGAGCAAACAAAGAGCGCTGACTAATTTCATGAAACTCCCTCCTGAGGAGGGAGCAATCTATGCATTTAAAAAGATTTGGAAAAGCAAAGCTTACTCAAATCGCATAACAGGGCCGTGAGGTCGTGTCAGAAATCTAGAGGCCTAATTCCTTCACGAGCTCTTCGGCGTTCGGCAGATTACCGATCCGTTGAGTGATAGTCCGTGCGCCTTGCGGTGTTCCGGTGGCGCGAAGGGCCGCCCGCATCTCTTTCGGAGTGATCGTTTTACCCTGGGCTTCAGCGATTGAGCTAATCAGGGCCACTGCACCGGCGACGATCGGAGTCGCGCTCGAGGTGCCGTTGAATGAAGAGGTGTAGGTTTGGTCCGGTCCGCCGTTGAACAAGGCCCCGTAACCTGTGGTTGTGACGCCTTCACCGAAGCCGTGAGCGTCTACGCGGCTGCCGTAGTTGGAGAAGCCCAGGCGGTTGCGATCAATTTTCGCGCCGGCACCGACCATGATGCAGCCCGAGTCGCGTTTCGTGAGATCAAATGCACCCCCGTAGTCTGGGTGATCGAGGTTTGAATAACCGTTACCAGCGGCCGCTACACAGTGGATGCCCTTGTCGGTGGCTTTTTTAAGTTCTGCAAAAATTTCCGGCCAATACTCAACCGCCGTCCAGTTTTTGCTTTGAGGGCCCATCATGTGTTGCTCGATGACCATGACATCACCCGCTTCAAGCTGAGCGGCTGATTCACGGATCGCCTGGGTGATCTGATCGATGTAGACCTGGTCGACTTCATCTTGGTTGCCGGCGATGAAACCGTAAAACCCTACTTGCGCTTCGTGCGCGATACCGATCACGCCGTAGCCATTATCGGGAGCACCGAGAATACCCATCACGGCCGTACCGTGATCGCTATTGACCGGAACGGCGCCGACCCAAAACGGAATGAGGTCTTCGTGGTTTTCATTAAAGCCGGTTTCGATATCGATGATTTTGACGTTCTCGCCTTTACCGCCGGGGAGGTCCCAAACTTTCTTCGCGCCGACACCTACAGGAGCGGCTTCGAGGTAGGTCTGCGATGCGATGAATGAGGGCGTGACCGCATCAACCGCTTCAACGAAATTCGTTGGGCGGGCCCAGAGCGGCACGGCGGCGTTCGAAGTAAGAGGGGCAAGCACCAAAAGGGCGAGGGCAGGTATAAGATTTTTCATGGGCGCTTATGTATCTCCAATGCCTGTTTTTCTCAATCACGGCTATAATATCTATATGAAAAACCGGCCTAAAATCGGCGTTGTTGAGGGATTCTTTGGCCCAGCTTGGCCTGAAGTGGACCGCTTGAGCTACGCCCCCTTTATCCAGAAGAGCGGCGGGGGCTTTTATATCTACGCCCCTAAGCAGGACCCGTATTTGCGCAAGAAGTGGCGGGAGCCTTGGAGTGCAGAGTATCTCGCGAGTCTGCGCAGCAAAGCCGAGCATTTCCACCAACACAATGTCACATTTGGTGTGGGGTTGAGCCCATTCGGATTAGGAAAAAATCTCAGTGAAGGCGATCGATCTTTACTGCAGACGAAACTTCGCCAGCTGCAAGATGTGGGCGTTGAATTGTTGGGTTTGTTCTTTGATGACATGCCCAGCGATGAAGATCTGGCAGCGACACAAATCAAATGTGTGGAAGTGGTGCAAAAGCATTTCTCTGGAGAGTTGGTGTTCTGTCCTTCCTACTACACCTTCGATCCGATTCTCGACAAAGTTTTTGGTCAGCGTCCAGTGAACTACCTTGAAGATATCGCTGCGGGAATTCCTCTGGATGTGGAGTTGGCGTGGACAGGCCCGAAAGTTATTTCAACTTCGATTGATGTGGCCCATATGCAAGAAGTGAAAGCCTTGCTGAAGCGGCCGCCGTACATCTGGGAAAATATTTTTGCGAACGATGGCCCTAAGAACTGCAAGTTCTTGAAGCTCAAGCCGTTCAGTGGTCGCGAGGCTGGCGTAGCGAATCTCGCCAGTGCGTTTGCCTTCAATATGATGAACCAGCCGCAGCTTTCGAAAATCCTCTTTCTCGCCTCACGTTTGGTGTTAGAGAATGATCTTTCACCCGAGAATGCGTTTGATCAGGCGATTGAAAAAAGCTGTACTCCAGCATTCGCAGCCTTTCTCCATGAACACGCGATTCTTTTTTTAGACAAGGGTCTTGATCAAATCTCAGAGGAGAACAAGCAACTGTTGTTGGTTACACTTGCAACCATGACAGACGCCGGTGCTGTCGAAGTTAAGAGTTGGTTAAGCGGTGTCTATGTCGTTGGAAGTGAGTGTCTTACAGATTGAATTTCTTTCAATCGTTTAGAAAATTCCCGCAGCTTCAGCTATGAGTCCTTCATCAATAACGGAGGACCTATGAAACAATTCATTCTCGCCATTGCTCTCTTTGCAGTCGCTGCCCAAGCTGGCGAAGTTAAAATATTTGAGGCGACTGGTCGCTACAGTCTGAATAAAGTGGAAGTGGGTTTTGTGGCCAGTGAACTAACGCAAACTGCGGCAGTCAATGTGACGATTCTCAAACACAATCGCCGCGATAGTGGGCGCATGTACAACAGAACAACAACCCGCGTGCCTGTTGAAGGCTTGAGTGTTGTAAACAATGTGGTGGTATTAGATATCGATGGCCGTCTGGTGGAATGTGGCACTCTCGCGAAGACACCGATTCTTCGTCAAACGATTGTGAAGACGACTGGAGAATGTAAAATCATCAAACGTATCAAGGGTCGTAAGCTCGAAGTCTTTATTAAGGCTGAGTAGGGTTTCCTGGGCCACGGACACGGGCGGTCAGTCCTTTAAGAAAATTTCTTAAAAACTGATCGCCGCACACGCGATAGTTCACATGGCCTTCTTTACGGAAAAGCGCACTGACTTCATTTTTTGAAACTTCAAAACCAGCGTCTTTCAGAATCGCCAAGATATCGTCGTCTTTGAGCTGAAAGGCCACGCGTAATTTTTTGAGAACCACGTTGTTCGTGGGGAGTTCAGTCGGAGCCGACTTACCATCTGGTGAGGGACCACGTTTAAGAATCACCAAACCGTTCAAAAAATGCGACAGCACGTTTTGTTTGCAGGCCACAAAGCCTGGCTCATCTTCTTTCTTGATATAGGTATTGATTTCGGCCTGCGTGACGTCGCCACCACCCATTTTTACGACTTCTGCCAACTCAAATTCATTGAGCTTAAGCATGTAGCGGACACTGCGAAGGATATCGTTGTTAATCATGCGCTCTAACTTAGCTCAGAATCAAGCTAGGCGCTAGTATGACCCTGTGCGCCTGCAGTAATATCGCTTCATGAGTGACTTTGCTGAATATGCCGCTTCTATTTGGATTGTTTTGGATTACCCACTGTTTAAGTTGGGCAAGAGTTCACTTACTCTTTGGGCCATCCTACTGAACGGCCTTCTCGTTGTTTCTTTCGTTCTCCTCACGGCCAGGCTTAAAAACTGGTTACTGACCTCTCTTTCACATAAGAAGGGCGTCAACATCAGTAACTGGCGTGCGGCCATTACCTTGGGGTACTACGGTTTGTTGGGCATCGGGCTTGTCGGAATTTTACAAACCACGGGTCTTGATTTGAGTTTCTTTACCGTCCTCACGGGTGCCATCGGTATCGGTGTGGGCTTTGGTATGCAGACCATCATCAGTAACTTCGTAAGCGGCATTATCTTGCTTTTGGAAAAACCGCTCAAGCTCGGCGATCGGATTGAGATCGGTGAGGTCTCAGGTAACGTTCATAATATTTCTGTGCGTGCGACCACCATCATCACCAACAACAATGTGGCCATTATCGTGCCGAATTCGGATTTCATCTCGAAACAGCTCATCAACTGGAGCTATTCTGGAAACACCGTCAGGATTAGCATCAGTGTGCCGGTGTCCTATGACTCCGATCCCGAGCTTGTGAAGCAGCTCTTATTAGAAGTGGCGAAACAAGAGCCGGGTGTTCTTGAAACTCCAGTTCCGATGGTGCGTCTCTCAAAATTTGGCGACAGTGGTTTGGTTTTTGATTTACTGGTGTGGACCCAAGAATACGCCGATCGCATGGGCGCTCTTCGCAGCTTGCTCAACTTCGCTGTGCTCAAGTCATTCAAAGAAAATAAAATTCGTATTCCTTATCCTCAAATGGATCTCCATATCCTAAAAGATCCTGAAACATGATGGGCCTTACAATCGATCAGATTATCTTCATCGTCATCATGATTGTTTCTGTGGTGCTGTTCATCACAGAATACTTGCGCGTCGATGTCGTCGCCATGCTCATTATCCTCGCCTTGGCATTGACCGGGTTACTCGATGTGAAAGAAGCTTTCGCTGGATTTTCCAGCGAACCCGCCATCATCGTCGCCGCTGTTTTCGTGCTTTCGGCCGGTCTCTCACAAACGGGTGTCACAGATGTGATTGGTGGGTGGGTTACTAGGCTCTCTGGAAAAAGTGAATTCCGCGCCATCATCGTCATCATGCTCGCCGTAGCCGCTATGTCGGCCTTCACTCATCACTTGATGGTGACGGCGATGATGCTTCCGATCGTCATGAAGATATGCAAAGACGAAGAGGGACTCCATGCTTCGCGTCTTCTCATTCCCATGGCCACGGCTGCATCGCTCGGAACAACGCTCACATTGATCGGTGCACCCGCTTTTTTGCTCGCTAACAATATTCTGAAACGTGCGGGCGAACCAACTTTGGGGCTCTTCGAAGTAGGTCAGGTTGGTGGTCCACTGGTTCTTGCTGGTATTATTTTTTGTGCTCTCATGAAGTGGATTCTGCCGAAGAAGTCCGGTGACGATGAGTCACTTAAAAACTTCAAGCTCACCGACATCACCACAGAACTGATTATTCCAGTGAAGAGCATTTGGATTGGAAAGACGCTCAAAGAACTTCAAGTTGCTACCTCGAAAAACTTCACGCTCCAGGGCTGGTTGAGAAAAGACACTTTCCAAGGGAATAAGGACTTTGAAGCAATCTTGGAAGAGGGTGATATTTTTATCATCAAGACCAATGCCGACGAACTTATTTCGTTTGATGGGAAGCAAGGTTTAGTGCTCAAGGCGTTGCAAAAATTCAGCGACAACAAAGAGGTGCAGACCTCACTTGCCGGTGAGGAGCGCCGCTTGCTCAAAGCAGTGATCTCGCCACGTTCGGAATTTGCTAATCGTACTATTGCGCAGATCAATTTCTATAAAATGTTTGGCGTTGTCGCTGTAGGTGTGTGGCGTAAGTCGGGCTGGATTTCAAGTGGGATTGCTGATGTGATCTTGCAGCCGGGCGATATGCTGGTGCTGTGGGGGCCGGAGGAAAAGCTGAACAGCCTGACACTTCACCGTGGCTTTTTGATGTTCCTTCCTTTTTATGGCACGTCAAAAAAGCGCAGTAAGAGCAAGTTTTCTGCGCTCATCATGCTGGCTTCCATCGGCGCAGCGGCCACAGGGATGCTCCCGGCTTACCTGGCCTTCGTGGCAGGTGCTATGGGCATGATTCTCACCAAGTGCGTCGACGTGGAACAGGCCTATGCTTCTATTGAGCTAAAAATTTACGTCATGATCGCAGGGGTCATTCCTCTAGGGATGGCGATGGAGCGCACTGGAGTGGATAAACTCTTGGCAAAGCAGATTCTCAATTACACTGGAGGCTGGGAACCGATCGCCATGCTATTAGTGTTCTTCTGGATTTCGGCGCTTTTGACACAAATTCTCTCCGACGCAGCAACGACCGTATTACTGGCTCCCATTGCTGTGGCTTTTGCGAAGGGGGCCTCAATCTCTCCCACCGCGGCGGTCATTTGCGTCACCATGGGAGCCGTGGCCTCATTCCTGACTCCGATTGGACACCATGGCAATTTGCTCATCCTTAGTCCGGGAGGCTATCGCTTTGCTGATTTCCTAAAAATCGGTTTGCCGCTCACCGTTATTTTATCGGCGATCACTTGTTTTCTAGCTCTGAAAACCTGGATTTAATCCAAAGTCATGGCATCATAAGGGAATTAAAATTCCCTCGTGAGGCGCTATGGAAAATCAGACTAGTTTTGTTCGTTCTCTATGCATGGGTGACATCGAAGAGAATGTCATCATTCCTTATCCAAAACTCAAAGACGAAGAAAAAGAAATTCTTCGCAGCGTGATCGACTCTGTCGATGCGACACTCAAAGGGCGCGACGCCGAATTCCGTAAATGGGATCGCGAAGGCGAGCTACCTGAGTCGATGCTCGAAGAAATGCGCCAGCTCGGTTTGTTCAGCTTGATCATTCCGGAAGAGCACGGTGGCATCGGAATGAATAGCACATCTTACTCCCGCACACTGCAAGCGCTCGCGAAGCACGACGGCTCAGTGGCCATCACCGCGGGAGCGCACAGCTCGATCGGCATGCGCGGTCTTGTGTTATTCGGAACTCCAGAACAAAAAGCTAAATACGCTCCGAAACTCGCCACCGGCGAAATGATCGCGGCGTTCTGTCTCACAGAACCGGGCGCTGGCTCCGACGCTGCCGCTCTTCGGACGAAGGCCGTGAAAGACGGCGACGATTGGATCATCACCGGAAGCAAGCTCTGGATCACCAACGGCGGCATCGCCGATTTCTTCACCGTCTTCGCGAAAACTGACACGGAGGGCGGACAGATCACGGCCTTCATTGTGACTCGCGACATGAAAGGTGTGTCGACTGGACCGCACGAAGACAAAATGGGTCTACGTGCCAGCTCAACAACTACCGTGGACATGGATCAAGTACGCGTGCCAGCGGCGAATGTCCTCGGTGACGTCGGCAAAGGTTTCAAAGTCGCCATGAAGATTCTCAATAGCGGTCGCACAGGTCTCGGCGGCGGTTCGATCGGCAGCATGAAATCTCTGATTGAGATGTCGACCAAACAAGCCAAGCAACGCACACAGTTCGATAAGCCGATCGCGGAGTTTGGTTTGATCAAACAAAAAATTGGTCACATGGTCGTCGAGTGTTACGCCACGGAAGCTGTAGTGAACATGGTGGCAGGTCTCGTGGATCAAGGTTACGAAGACTACGCGGTGGAAGCCGCCATCAGTAAAGTCTTCGCGACAGAGTGCCTCTGGCGCACGGCCGATGAGGCCCTGCAGGTTGCCGGCGGTAACGGTTACATGTGCGAGTTCCCATATGAGCGTATCGTGCGCAACTGCCGCATCAACCGCATCTTTGAAGGCACCAACGATATTCTTCGTCTCTTCATTGCGTTGACCGCGATGAATGATGTGGGCAAGCAACTGAAGGACGTGTCGAAGTCCGTCGAAGGCATTTTCTCCGATCCGATCAAGGGCTTCGGCGTGATGTCGGAGTACGCTAAAAAACGTCTCACCAGTGCGACCGGGATTGGCGGCGCGAAGAAAAAATTCACGAAGCTCAACCCCGCTCTGAAAGACCAGGCGGCCATCTTTGAAGAAGCCACTCGTGACTTGGCGGCTGCGGCCGATCGCATTTTGCGTAAGCACGGTAAAGACATCATCAACAAACAATTCGCCACCAAACGTCTCGCCGACATCATCATCGACTTGTACGTACTTGGGTGTGTACTCAGCCGCGTGAATACGTCGATTGAAGATAATGGTCTTGAAGGTGCAGCAAAAGAAATCGAAATCTTGAACGTGTTCGCGGGTCAGACCCGTCGTCGTATCAAAGGCAACTTTGGCAAGATCGATGACAATGATGACGATCTCATCACGTCACTGGCCGATCATGCGTTAGAGCATGAAGGGTTTAAGTGGGATAATCTCTAGGACTCGAGGCTCAGCAAGAAGTCCACGGCGCCCAGCATCTGAAGCCTGGGCGTCGACGACCTCAGTTTCAAGTCGCGAACGACCTGGACCGCTTCTTTCGGCTTGAGGCGCTCTTCGAAGTAGTGGAGATTTTTTGAGAAGCTCGTGTCTACTGACTTCACCTCGATAAGTCGCTCGAGCTTCCCGTCACGAACTACCGCGAAGTCGACCTCTCGCTTTTCCTTGTCCCGCACATAACAGAGCTGGTTTTTTTCTCCCCGGAGATCCTCTCCCCGTTGGAGGTCTTTCAAGAGTGCGCACGCCAGCATGTTTTCTAGACGGATTCCGGGATCGTTCTTTACCTTTCCGTTGTCGTAGAAGTAAATCTTCGGCTCTTTCAAAAGGCTCCGGGCGACGTTTTTTGTGAACGGAGGCACGACAAAAACGACGTAGAGGACCTCGAGGATCTCGATCCAGCGTTTCGCGAAGTCTTCGCTGTCGCTGGTGAATGGTTCGGGGAATCCCCCAACACGCAGGATACGTTCGAAGGCTTCGGTGGGAGTTAATTGTCCCGCGAGCTCCGCAACCGATAAGGGATGGAGCCGGTACGTGTGGTGCCTTCCGGCGAGCGAGTCGCCGCCGCGCTTGAAGACGTCCAGCCGCGCTGAGCCGGTGACGAGCAGTGCCGGAGGCTTTTCCTCCGTGTCGTAGATGCCTTTGATCCAGGACTTCCACTTTGGTTTTTTATGAAGCTCGTCGAAGATGATTAACTCACGGCTTCGGTCCCAGGTTTTGCTTTGAATGATTCGTCGGTGTCTACTGCAAAAAAGTCATGACTTTTTTGCAGTAGAGTGCAAGAAGAAGTAAGTGATTGTTATTAAAAGAATATTCCAAGCATACCGGTTCTTAATTCCTGGTCCTGGCTAACGTCGATCATCGATCCCGCAGGTGAGCGGTTAAGAACCGGATCTTCTTCAAAGTGGCCGTAGGTTGATAGCCCGCCTAGAAGATATCCATCGAGGCTCACTGCTGAGACGGCTTCGGGAGCCTCGGCTGTAAAATAGTCGAAGTCCTCGACAACGAGTTTGGTCGTCGAACAGGCGAAACTCTCGCTTCCGTAATTATTATTTCTTAGATAAGTCGTAACGTTGTTGTCGCCGTAGTTCAGCTGCGAAGAGGTGAGCCAAGCATCGAGTTGCACCGACGAGCTCAATGAGTCCACGGCCAGACCAGGCATAATAACGAGAGGGGAAGGCGTCGTGAGAGTGGTGTAGTTTTCCACGATTTGTTCACAGGACATGTTAAGGCCAGACGGCGATGTATCGTGGGTCAGCAGATTTAAGATTCCTGCCTCAAGGTTCGGGCTACCAAAATTATCACTGACGAATGACATCTGCGCCGAGAGTTGTCCTGTCTGCCAGTAGCGGCGTTGGTGGGCGACCACGAGGTGGGGCACATCAGGATTGAACTTCAGATCGATCTGGGCGACGTCAGATAGCACGGGACCCTCTTCGTTTTCGCCTTGAATGCTTAGACAAAAATCACCAACAGTTACTCCAACCGTAAAAGGCCCGGTGTAGTTTGCGCCGGTGCTTGGATCACAGCATGTGTTTTCTTGGAGGCAGTAGCGAATCACGGCGCTACTCGTGCAGGTAATTGCAACGGTACGTGGCGAGCTATAGGTTCCCGCTCCGATACTAGCGCTGCAGCTCAGTGGCTCGGGTGAGGAGTTGCCCGAGGATGGTCCGGAAGATTTCGTCGGAGTTTGTGCCGTACCAGAGGCAGTGGGCGTTCCGCTTGGGAATCCCTGATTCGAGAAAATCTTCGGACTATTTGCATCTGGTGTGGTCTGAGTTTTAGGATTGACCTGTGGCACTGGAGTCGAAGCTGAACGATTGAATGGTCCGGCCTGTTCTTGCGGAATGTAGCCAGATGATTGAGTTGGTGAAGTTAGCAGGGGTTCAGCTTCTCGGTCGTCGAACTCTTGCTCATTATTCAATGCGATTTTTCTTTCGCTCTCTTTCAATATGAAGGAATTTTTCTGCGCGATGCTCGCGGGAGATCTCCGTTGAGAAGTTTTTTGACGATGCTTCTTTTGAACTCTGACTTCTTCGTCGATGGCGACAACTTGTACGGGATCACTTTTCCACTTCGTCATAAGTAGAGCGAGGAGAACGAACACGCCGGCCAACTGAAAAATTCTTTGTACCATGG
>JAKFUR010000117.1 GCA_021732585.1 Bacteriovoracaceae bacterium | reverse complement strand
TGGCAACGGCGCCGGCCTTTGCGGCCCATACGCTCAGCCTCCCTCTCCCCAGTGGCGCCGAGTACAGTCCAGTGGGGACCACTATTTGTGATAACACCTGGGAGTCTCTATTTGCTCCTCGTTTCTCTGCTGACAAGGCGCTGCCGCGCCGTTTGCAGGTTTGGACGGATGAAGAGTGCGCCAGTGTCTCGCGCGCATTGCAGTTTTCTTTGCAAGAGTACGCCACCAAAAACGGCTTTAAGAAATTCCTGGTCGCCCTATCCGGCGGGATGGATTCTGCGTTGGTACTGACACTGGCCAAGCTCTCGCTTGCTCCGGGGCAGGAACTTGAAGCGGTTTACATGCCCGGCAGCTTCTCGAGTCCCTTGAGTTGGGATCTTTCCATGGAGATTTGTCAGAAACTCGGTCTCAAGCTGACCAGTCTGCCGATTAAATTTCTGCATTCCAACGTACGGATGGCGTTCCAGAACACCTTCCCCCAACCTTTTGAGGGGCTCACGGATGAGAATGTTCAGAGCCGGTTAAGAGGCCTGTTGATCTACACCCGCTCGAACCAGACCGGTGCGATGGTGATCAATACGTCGAATAAATCTGAGATAGCTGTAGGCTACTCCACCCAATATGGTGACTCTGTGGGTGCCCTTTCCCTCTTGGGTGATCTCTATAAAACAGAGGTTTACCGTCTCGCGGAGTGGATTAACCAGGCCCATGGCCCATTGATCCCGAAGGGAATCATCGTCCGCCCACCCTCGGCCGAGCTGCGTGAAAACCAAAAAGACCAAGACAGTTTGCCCGCCTACGAACGGTTGGATGCCATGTTGGAAGGGATTTTGAGTTACCGCCACCGCCCGAGTGACCTGACGACAATGGGATTTGAAGAAGCCGAAGTAAAAAGGGTCTTCCAACTTTATGCCAAGGCAGAGTATAAGAGGCGTCAGTTCTGCCCTATAGTCAAAATCAAGGCGAAAAGTTTTGGATTTGGGTATAGAGTACCACTCAGCAAACACCCTGGTTTCTACCAGGAATAACCTTAGGAGCCCAACATGCAAGAGAACGATACTAACAGCACGAACGTCGTCCTTGATGCTCTCGAGAACGTCAAAAACAACGTTAAAGAAAACGTGAAGACTGTGAAGAACACTGTCGAAAACCTCACGAGCGACGCCAACATCAAGCAGATCAAAGCTTCTGTGAGAAAATTGGTTCAAGACGCGCAGAAAGATTTCTCTAAGCTTGTTGATAAAGACGTTGCAGCTGCGAAGAAGAAATTCAACGCTGAGAAAGTGTTGCTCGACAAAGAAGTGAAGAAGCAAACTCTCGCGGCGAAGAAATTCATCGCGACTCAAAAGAAAGAAGTTGCAGCTCTTCAAGCTCGCCTTGAGAAGCTCGTAGGCAACACGAAGAAAAAAGCAAAAGCTCCGGCGAAGAAAGCCACAGCGAAAAAAGTCGTGAAGAAAGCGACGAAGAAAGTTACAAAAAAACGTTAGTTTAAAAGCCCCGGGAAACTGGGGCTTTTTTTTTATGTCCAGGATGGACGGTATGCCGACGAGAGGCAGGAGCCGGAGTCGGCGCTCACATTACCTCAGTTACATGGAAGACCTTACCTCTTCCCGACTTTTTGGACATATACATCATCTGATCCGCGAAATCGATCAACGCCCGCGACGTCTGTGCATCATCCGGGTACACCGCAATCCCAACAGAAAGACTTAGGAAATACGGCTTCTCTTGCACGGTAAATTCATTCGCCTTGATGGCATTCGAGAGTCGTAAAGCTGTGGCCTTAGAATCGGCTAAGCCTGTCTCCGGCAGCAGCACTATAAATTCATCGCCACCGTAACGGTAGATCGCATCACTGCCTCGCAGCTCTGCGCGCAGGATCGCCGCCATATCAATCAACAGTTGCGAGCCGTGGACGTGACCAAACTGATCATTCACATTCTTAAAAAAGTCGATATCGATAAATAAAAGCGAGAAGGATTTTTTCTGAGTGACGCCCTCTTCCAAATCCTGCGCTAGACGTCGCTGGTTCCACAGACCGGTGATCTCGTCTGTGAGGGCGAGACGTTTCATGCGAACGCGCTCGAGGTGAGCTTCGTAATGTTCACGCTGACCGCGCAGAAGATTTAAAAAATGCGGACCGAAGACTTCATCAACGGAAAATTTCTCAGTGCCTTTCGCGGTCCAATAGCAAACAAAATCCGGCGCGAGCTTAATCACCCAAGCAAGCGAGCCACCGCGAAGATCGAATCCGAAAAAGATACCCCGCGGGTCCTGCAAGAAATGCTGAAAGCGTTTGAGTTTTGTACCCGTGAGCTTGTGCTTTTTCGCCAAGAAGTCGTCGACTCCGTGGGGAAGCAAGAAGCGGCGATTCTCGTCAATCTTTAGGAAGAGCGAGAAGTAGCGAACGAGGTTGTCCGCTAAGTCATCCCACTGATCGGCGATGGGACGTGTGAAGAAGTGGGCCGCAGCTTGCAGCGCCGTCCAGTCTGAAGGATTGGCGATGTCACCTGGGCGCAACGAGACACGGCGCAGAGCCTGGCCGAGTTCGTAATCATCAAACGGGGAAAGTATCACATCAAACGCCCCGGCACGAAAGAAATGCACCAACAGATGGGGATCACTCTTAGGCGAGAACACCAGGACCGCCGCACGAGGAAAACGATAGAGAAATTCTTGCACCAGTTTCAAGGCCTGCCCAAAATGCGCCGGTACTTGCAGCAACAAGATATCGACGCCGCCCTTCTCCATCTCAAGGCCATCACTAGAAGCCGCAAAAGACGTACGCACCTTGAGACGATAGGTCTTCACGGTGCGCTTCACTTTCTCACTGAGTAGAGGATCGAGACCAAGGCCAAGAAGCCTAAGACTCGGGCTTGTGTTCGAGGGCATAAATCAGACTTCCAGATTTTTCTTTAATTTTTCCAGGGTCGCTAACTTTGGATCGTCTGACTCTAGAATGCCAATCGCTGTTCGCAAGGTCTTAATCGCCTTGTCGAGCTTGCCTTCCAACTCGTGCTTATCGCCCACCGTTTTTTGTTCGATGGCATTCATCGCATCCATATCAAATTCCATGGCGTCGAGACGGCGTTTCAGTTCCAGTATCTTCTGATCACGATGACGAATCTGTGTGTCGGCATCACTCTTAAGGAGTTCAAGACGTTGCTCGAGTTCTTTCTCGCGGCTCGAAACTTTTTTGACTTCGAGTTTAACTTTCTGCTGCATGGCCTGAACTTCTGCTTGATACGTCTTGGCGCGCTCTTCTGCGAGCTTGCGACGTTCCGTCTCAAGTTCGACTTGATACTTAAGATCAAGACCCTCTTCAGTTAAACGACGCTTCATCAATTGGATTTCAATTTTCTTTTCATCAAGTTCGGCACGCATCCCCAGGATATTGCGCCCATGGTTCAGTTTATCTTCTTCGAGCAATTCAATTTTTTTCAACAGCTCGGCACGATCGGAGCGCAGATGATTGAGCGTGGCCTGCAAACGTTCGAGTTCATGATTGTAATGACCTTTGACTTCTTCATAGCCGCTGCGTTCCTCAGCGTTCGATCGGTGTGAAGATGAAGTTGCAGACGAGGTCATGGCCACACGTTCCGGCGGTGAATCGTTACCACCACCAAAGTCGAGATCTACTCCATTGTCCTCATCATCGCTGTCCAGCACTGGAGCCGGCGGAGGGGCTTTCTTTCCTGTTGCCTTAGGCACTTCGATCTCAATCTCATCAGACTCAAAGGATAATTCCTCAGACTCTTCACCACCCATAAAAAGTGCTGAGCCGCGAGTATTGCCTTCCTCTTCGTTGATTTGTGAACTTAAGAATTCATCACCACCGAGGTCAAGTTCAGAACCGAGCTCATGCGAAAGATTCGCACGCACCATGGTGGCGCTGGTGGCATCGGCCTGCATGATCTCATCGATCTCTGCGAGTTTCGACAAGACCTCTTCATCGAGATTGATATCATCACCTAATTTGAGACTTGTACTTGTGCCGTCTTCCTGATCGAGAGAAGATGCTGACAGATCGTCACCCAGAGACAGCTCGTCTCCGAAAGAGAGATCAAGTCCTTCATCAGATGGAAGCGACTGAGGAACATCATCATCCCCTAATGAAAGTTCACCACCATCCATGAGATCTAGTTCTTTATCATCACTCATAGCAACCTCATTGAGTCCGCCTAAATCTAAATCCGCACCTAAATCCAATTCGTCGGGCACAGCGGGCGCTGCACCTTCTAGGTTTGCCGCAGAAGTAAACTTCGGTTTTAAAGTCGCTGGAAAGACCACATCGAATTTTTTTTGAATCTTTGCGTGCTGAGACATCGCCAAAAATTCGGCTAGCTTTGCGTCCTCGTTAAAACCCAATCGGGCCAGGGAGTGCGCTGCAATCGGTGGTTTATTTTTTGACACAGTCATCTCCTGCTCTTATGGCTACTATCTTAAATGATATCAGGAAGATGGCTTTGCTCATTTTTTTGCGGGAAGCGGCAAAGATTTCTTGAGTGCTACCATCAGGCACTCTGCGTTTGTTACTTGTACGGGGGGATAGAGCGTAATAAAATTCCAAGGATATCTATCTTAAAGGATTCCCATGAGATTTTTCAGCCTTGCCCTCGCGGCCTTCGCCTTTCTTGCACAATCAGCGAGTGCACAGGACTTCTTGCCCGGACATCTGTTGGCCCTCGATGCGCAATTCAATCACCACGTTCTATTGGTAGAAAAATCTACGCACACAATGTCAGTGTATGAAAACCAAGCGGGTATACCGAAGTTAGTAGAAAAGTTTAAAGTCGCCAGTGGAAAAATCAAAGGTGATAAGGCTCGCGAAGGTGATCGCAAGACTCCAGAAGGGATCTATAACTTTCTTGAATTCTACTCCGCCGCCAGTTTGAAACAACGTCATGGCGACATGGCGAAGATGTACGGCGCTGGTGCCTTCACCACCGACTACCCGAACTTGATGGATCAACGTACGGGCAAAACTGGCAGTGGGATCTGGTTGCACTCCACAGACGATGCCACTCGCATCGACAAGGCGCTGGACTCGCGCGGCTGTGTCGTTGTGAATGACGGAGATCTTAAGCAAGTTTCGAAGTATCTTGACCTCACCCACACTCAAATCATCATCGTGCAAGAAGTGAACTACCTCGCGCGCAACACATGGGACAAGAAGCGTGCTGAGTTGATGGGCGTAGTGGAAGGCTGGGCGAAGGCCTGGAAAGAAAAACGCTTCAATGATTATATCTCCTACTACCATCCGCAAGAATTCCGCGATCGCTCGAAGGGTGGTTATGCTTCTTACAAAGCCTACAAGCAGGCGGTATTCTCTCGACCAGATACACCGAATATCACACTTGATTCGATTTCAATTCTCCAAGCTGAAGATTACGCTGTCGTGACGTTGCGCCAGGACTACCGCTCTGTGGTCATCAACGACACCGGTAAGAAGACTCTCTTCTTGCGCCAAGACGAAGATTACACTTGGAAAATTGTGGCCGAGCTTTGGGAGAAATTCCCTGAAGAAGGGAACGTGGCTTTCACCCCCTCTCAGCGCTTCTTTAAAGAGTAAGAAATGATCGAAAAAGAGTCGACCGATATTCACATCATTCTCCACGACCACCCTGAGCCGCCGCGCTTACTCGTCATTCCAAAGACGACCCTCAAACGTTTTCTCATCACTCTCCCACTAGGGATTGTGTTCGTCTTAGTCATTACTCTGGGCTTTAGTCTTTGGTGGAAATCTCCTTCGGCAAGCCGAGTAAGTATGCCAACCCTTCCGGGCCAAGCGGATGTGAGCAGCAACTCGGATGCTGAAGCGGAATTGAAAGCGTTGAAACTTTCTCAAGTGGCCATGCAGAACAAACTCGCGCAGACCACGTTGAGCGAAACGGAGCTGTGGTTAGGTCCGGTAAAAAAACCTTATGCCCTCCAAGATCTGACCGCCAAGAGTCCTTTGAAGCTAGAAAACATCGCCCTGGAAGACGGTGCGGGTAAGCGGGTTCTTCGCTTCAACCTGATCAACACCGGAGCCGCGGAAGATCGTGTGACTGGTCACGTGTTCGTTTTTCAAATTGATAACCGTGGACTTGCACCCTACCCTGCTATGACAACGCAAGAATGGCTCGAAGGGATTCGCTACAATAAGGGTGAGAGTTTTGCTGTGGCTCGGCTAAGACCCGTGGAAGCTCCCTTTCCACCTGCTGATTCAGACTCACGTTTTCTCGTCATTGTTTTTAACCGTGAAGGTGATTTGCTCATTCGTCAGGAACTGACGGGCCCCTTCAAAGCATCAGGCCAGTAACATGGATATCACCGATTTTAAAACCGCGCGCTTTAACATCGTCGGCGACGGCACGAAGCTCAAAGGCGAAGTCCATCTTGCTGGACGCAGCTCCATCAGTGGTGAGATCGAAGGTCAACTTTACGCTGCTGAAGGCTCACAACTGATTCTAGAAAAAACATCACGGGTGGCAGGAGTTCTCAAGGGCCATGACATAGAAATTCACGGCCATTTCCAAGGTGAATTACACGCCAGCGGTACTCTGACTTTGCGCCCGGGCAGTGATACAAGCGGCATGATCCATGCCGCTAAAATTGTGGTGTATCCCGGAGCTCTGTTGAACTCCGAGACATCAGCAGGCTAACTCTTCCTCTACAACAGGGTTTCTGGCTTGATGATCTGCACTTGGCGGATTTTTGAGAGCGGACCTACGAGCGACGGATCTCCCACAACCACAATCACCTGCTCGTCCCATGTGAAGAGCTTGCGAATCGCTTCAGCGACTTCACGCTGACCGAGAGCCTTCACTTTCTCTGGGAACATGTAGAGCTTCTCAAGTGGCTCTTCCACGTGATCGAGCATCAAGAGCTGCATCAAGAAACTATCCGAGCCTTCAAAGGAGAACGGATAGTGGCCTACCACATAGTTGCGCATGTGTTCGATGTCTTCTTGTTTGATGTTCGCAGAATTGGTGTTTTGTTCGAGAATATCCTTCACGACTTTAATCGTCTCGGCCACCGTTTCATTTTTAGAGAATGTGCTGATGCCACTGCGGCCATAGTCCGCCTGTAAGCTTACGTAGCTCCCAATTGAGTATGTGAGTCCACGTTTTACGCGCACTTCTTGAATCAGGCGTGCTGTGAAACCACCACCCAAGAAATCGCTGGCGAAACTTAAGCTCTCGCTTGGATCTTTGGCTTCTGATGCTGGCAAGTAGCGGCCGATTCTGATTTGGGCTTGGTTCGCTCCTGGGATGGGCACTAAGAAAATCCGATGGCCCATGCCTGACACTGGATTTTTTAAACGGAAATCCTGAGACGCACCTGTCTTCCAACCACACTTCTGCAAAAATTGATCACGAATGAAAAGTGCTTCCTTCGGACCTTTTACGTAGAAACGCTTCGGCGCTTCATCACGCAACTCGTTCCAACGCTTTTGCAACGACTCTGAACGCAAGAGCTCGAGTGAAGCGATATTGCCTTCTGTGGCCTGCTCGTAGCTGGAACCTCTCATCATCAAACTACGGAAGGCCCGCTCTGCGAGTGCACTGTGATTCGATGGAAGGTTACGCAATTTGGCCAATGAGCGCTTTTGATGCGGCAGAAGTTCTGAGCGTGGGAACTGGGCTTCTTTCACGACATGGCAAAATCTTTCGACCACGGCCGGAAGATCTTTCACCAAAGCCGAGAATGAAAGTACGGAGTACTCATGAGTTACATTGTGGCTGAAATCGACTCCATAGAAATCAAAGAACTCACTGAGAGATTTTTGATCGTATTGAGCGGTACCAGAAAAAAGAAGATCGAGCGCTGTTTGCGTGGTGCCAGCGTTCTTTGCGCCATCACGTAAGGCCCCGTCAGCAAAGTACATCGTTACTGTAGCGAGAGGAAACCGTTTGTCTTCAAGCCAGGTGGTTTTGTAGTCACCCCACTGGAGCCGTTGAATATCGTCTTTGCGAAAATCGGCTGCGAAAGCCGTTGCGCTGAGAAGAAGAAGGATTAAATATTTCATTGCGCGCTCCCTGAATTTTTCTCCCAAACGGTGACCCATACATGTCCTGGCTGTGCAAACATACGCTCACAGGCCCCTTGGACATCTTTTACCGTCAGTCCGCGGTAGATCTGCAACTCCTTACGGTAGTAGGCCCAATCGCCGTAGAGCGATTGGCGATCACCGATGAACTGCGCGAGGCCACCCGACGTGTCGAGCTGACGGAAGAGTCCGGCTTCGTACTGGTTTTTTACTTTTTGAATGTTGTTCTCAGTGATGGCAGTCATGCAGGAGCTGCTCAATTCCTTGAGAAGATCTTTCTTAAACTTCAGTGGGTCCACGCCGCGCACGAGTTCGCCGCCGACCATGAACATGCCCGCTTTTTCAAGCGTGTAGTTAGCGGCGTAGATCGTCGCCACTTGGGGACGTTTACTTAGCACATACTTCTGAACCAAGTGCGAACTCTTCCCATCACCCAAGGCAGAACTCATGATGTCCTGAGCGAAAGCTTCCGGAGCACCCGACGGCGCCGCGGGGTAAGAGAGCATAAACACAGGCGTTGATGATTGGCCTTTGAGGGCCACATCGACGGGAGCTTTAACTTGAGGGACAAACGCCGATAGAGGTACCGAGGCACGCGACTGCTCGGGAACATCCGAAGCCATGAGCTCGCCGAAATGTTTTTTCACGAGATTTTTCACGTTGCCGGCCCTTACGTCGCCCACCAAAACTAACGTGGCATTGTTCGGAGCGTACCATTGGCGGTAGTAACGATAAATCTGGTCACGCGAAACAGTTTTAAGATCAGCGATGTCGCCGATGACTGATGTGCCGTAGGGCGTTCCTTTGAAGAGCTCTTCCATCGTGCGCAAGTAGAGTTGGCCGCGGGGCGAGTTCTCATAGCGCATCTTGCGCTCTTCTTGCACCACTTGGCGCTCTTGTTCGAATTCATCTTTTTTGATGATCAGATTCACCATGCGGTCCGCTTCAACCCCCACCATCAGGTCAAGCGTCGATGTGGGCATGTTCTCGTGATAAACTGTCATGTCGTTTGATGTGTACGCGTTTGAACTTCCGCCGTTTCCTTCCACCATGAAATCGAACTTGCTGGCGGCGATGTTCTTTGTGCCCTTGAACATCAAGTGCTCAAGAAAATGGCTCGCGCCGGTGATGCCTTTGCGCTCATCTTTGCCGCCGACTTTGTAAAACATGTAGAGCGAGTAGACGGGCAAACGGTCGTCTTCTAACACGAGGACTTGCATGCCATTACTCAGTTTAAAACTCGTCACATCGAGATTCAAGGGATCAGGCAGATTGCTTGATGGAGTGGATGGCCCGGAGGAACAACCGGCCAAGAGAATCGCAGAAAAAAGAAGAGGTAAAAAACGCATGAAGGACCTTATGATAGGGAAATGAACACACTTACTGTTTTAGGTTCTGGTACGAGTACAGGAGTACCTATTTTAGGGTGCAACTGCCATATTTGCCAATCAACGAATCCTGCCAATAAGCGACTACGGACCTCGGTCTTCCTCACGACAGCACGCGGAAAAAAAATTGTGGTGGATACCTCACCCGATCTTCGTAGCCAGTTGCTGCGTGCAGATGTGAGACACGTCGATGCGGCACTCATCACTCACGATCATGCCGACCACACTCATGGCATCGATGATTTGCGACCGTTTTGCTTTCACCAAAATCAATCGCTGCCAGTGCATTGTTCAGCGGAAACGGCCCAATCACTTAGACGGAAGTTCGACTATATTTTTGGCACGAACCTTCGCCCCGTAATTGGTGGCGGGATCCCGCGGCTTCACTTGCAAGAATTTCACTCTGGGGCGGCCCTCATCACCGATGAAAAATTTACCATGTTTTCCCTCCCCCACGGCTATGTGACATCCACCGGTTTCATGCACGGTAAGCTCGCCTACCTCACCGACTGCCATAGTATTCCCACCGCGGTTGCCGAACAGTTGCGCCAGGCGGACCTCGAATGGCTGATTATTGACTGCGTAAAGCCTGAACCTCACGACACTCACATGGGTTATGAACAAACTCGTACTGCGTTGGAACAAATCAAACCCCGCCGCGCAGGGTTGATTCACATGGGCCATGAATGGGACCATGAAGTGTTGGCGGAACGACTTATTAAAGACGGCTTCCATGGGGCAGCGCCTCTAAAAGACGGCGACTTGATCAGGTATTCCTAACAGACCCCCTGGCATCGAAGTCGAACCTCCGGTAGTATGGCGCAAAGTATTTTACGTCCTCATTTGAAGGAGCCTCTCCATGAAAATTGCTATTCCTAAGGAAATTAAGAACAACGAAAACCGCATCGCGATCGTGCCAGGTGGCGTACGCCAGTTGGTTCTCGACGGTCACGAAGTCTACGTTCAGAAGAACGGCGGCATGGGCATCGGCATCTCTGATGAAGAGTACATCAAGGCCGGCGCTAAAATTTTGAACACGCTTGAAGAGTGTTTCGCTACTGGTGAGATGATCATCAAAGTCAAAGAGCCTCAAGCTAATGAGATCGCTCTCTTGAAGCCACACCACATCCTTTACACTTACTTGCACCTTGCCGCTGACAAGCCACAAACTGAAGGTTTGATGAAGTCAGGCGCAACCTGCATCGCTTACGAAACGATTCAGCTTGAAGACAACAGTCTTCCACTCTTGGTTCCTATGTCTGAGGTAGCAGGCCGCATGTCGGTCCAAGTCGGCGCGACAGCGTTGCAACTTGATAAAGGCGGCAAAGGTATTCTTCTCGGCGGCGTACCAGGTGTTCGTCGTGCAAAAGTCACCATCATCGGTTGCGGCATCGCCGGAACAAACGCTGCGCAAATGGCAGTGGGCATGGGCGCAGACGTCACATTAATCGATCTTTCAACGAAGCGTTTGGCGGAACTTGATCAATTGTTCGAAAACAAAGTTCATACCATCTTCTCGAACGCGCAAAACATCGAAGAGTCAGTTATCAATTCTGACCTCGTGATCGGTGCGGTCTTGGTTCCGGGCGCAAAAGCTCCGAAGCTTGTAACTCGT
>JAKFUR010000078.1 GCA_021732585.1 Bacteriovoracaceae bacterium | reverse complement strand
TCAATGCGCGCGAAGCGTGTGAGCGCACCAAAAAAATTAGTGGTGTGATCTTCTGGGGTGCGGTGGGGATCAATCTTTTTGGGGTCTTCTTTACTTACGTTTTACCGAGAATCCTCTATGGGGCTTTAGACCGAAAGCGATGAAGCGCTGATGAGAAGAGTCCAAGGGAATAATCTCTTGGCCTTTGAAGTGCTCTATCAGCGGCATCACAAACGTTTGTGGAACTATCTTTCACGTCGCACGCCTCAGCGAGCTGAAGATCTTTTTCAAGAATGTTTTGCACGCCTTCTTGAGCGCCGTGACCAATGGAATGGAAATCCGTTTTTGCCTTGGCTGCTCGTCATGGCCCGCCATCTGATGATTGATGACTTCCGTCGAGAAAGAACTCGTCGCACAGAAGAACTTACGGAAATGGCAGCGACCCCGGCCAGCGATATGGATGAATGGCTCGAGGGCGTTCCAGCAGAAACTCAACGTTTGATTCGTGATCATTATATCGCCGGGTTCTCTTACGAAGAGCTGGCCATGAAATATCAAACCACTCCGGCAGGGCTGCGCCAGAAGCTGAGCCGAGCTTTGCGATCGCTTAAAAAGGAGCATGCATGAGTACTCCAATGCCTCCCAAATTATCCCAGAACGTTTTGAGTTACGCTGAGGTTGAACTTTCACCCCGGGCCACCATCATTCGATTTTACCTGGTGATGCTGGTCGGGGCGATGATCACTCTCATTGTCTGCCCACAGTTTGGGGTGGGAAATGCGCAAGAAGGGCATGGGCTTATTCCTCATGGTTTAATGTCTCATACGGACATGTACTGCGGAGCCTTCTGCAGCGCACTTTTTGTTGGCATCGGCACGCTTTGTTCTGTCTCAGCGCTCAGTCGCGCACAATGGCGCTGGATCTGGCGCCACCATTTTTGGGTGACCATTCCCCCGGTTGCTGCCGCCTTTTTCATCTTGATGCTCGTGAAAGTGGCCGGCAATTACACCGCCATTCATGAAACCCCGAGCTATTATTTTGGCTGGCTGATTACCGGGCCCGTGACTTGTTGGCTCATTCTTCGCACAATGAAGGTGGTTAAACCCATCTAGCGAAGGATCCCGCATGCAGAACATCAAGACCCGTGCCCTGGCCTTTTACGGCCAGCACGAAATGCGCGTAAATCTTAGTTTCTTTTTGGGTGGATTTGTCTTCGACGTCATCACGCTTTCAAGCATCGATGATATGTTCTCGGTCGTTCAGCAGATTCTTTATCTTTTCATCGTGGGTTTTTTACTCACCTCAGAGTTTTTAGTCACGGCCCAAAAGTGGAGCATCCCGAACTGGCTCGCGAAGCCTTGGGAGTACCGCAGCGCCATCGTGCATTTCTTCTTGGGAAGTCTACTCAGTATCTATTCGCTGTTCTTTTTAAAAAGCGCATCGATCTTTTCTTCCTTGATGTTCGTCGGCCTTCTCATGGGCATCATGGTTGCTAATGAAATGAAAAACGTGCAGTCACGTGGCGACACCAAGATTGGCCTGTACGTGGTTTGCTTGTTTTCATTTTTTAGCATGATGATTCCCGTTGCGCTAGGTTTTGTAGGCTGGATTCCTTTCTTGCTTTCACTCGCTGCCACGGGGGTCGTCCTGTGGGGCGTTTATAAATTTCTCATGAATCAGGTGAACGATGCGGAGTTGCTCAAACGTCACCTGGTTGTTCCAGGTGCGACCGTGAGCGGATTGTTTCTGGTGTTTTATCTCTTGGGTTGGATTCCGCCGGTGCCTCTTGCCGTTGAAGAGATGGGGATCTATCACGACATCCAGAAAAGCGAAGGGCGCTACTTCTTGTCCCACGAAAATCCTTGGTACAAACCTTGGAACAACGGTGACCAAGACTTTGCTGCTCGCCCAGGAGATAAGATCCATCTTTTCACGAAGGTCTTTTCACCGGCGCGCTTTGACGACACGGTGGTTTTACATTGGCAAAAATTCAGCGTCGCCGATGGCTGGCAAACCACAGATAAGATTCCTTTGCGTGTCACTGGTGGACGTGTAGGCGGATATCGAGGCCATGCCTCTAAGGGCAATTACACACCTGGTGACTGGCGAGTGGCGGTTGAAACTACGGATGGCCGTGAGATCGGGCGTATCCCTTTCAGCATCACTTTGAGTAACGAAGTGGAACAGCGCCAGTTTGAAGTGGAAGAGCGTTAACTAAAAGTCTGTTTCCTTGTAGAGAGCTGCCAATTCAAGAGCGTCTTTACGCTTCTCTTGGAAGGTTTTGATTTGAGTGGGAGTCAGCTCGCGGCAGAGATCTTGAATCATTTGCACTACAGGTCCTTGCTCTTGGGCGGCATCGAGCTGGTAGGCCTCAAACGCGGCTAAAACTGAGCGCTCTTTATCTGCAGAAAAAGCCGTACTGCTCAAGATATCAGCGAGCTTTTTATGAAGCAGTTCACGTCTCTCTAAGCGGGCCAGGGAGCGACGTTTGATTTCAGGAAGATTACGTTCCAGCACTTTTTCTTGAGATTCAGTCACTTCACCTAGGAAAAACACCACGCGTTTGGCAGAGTTCTCCACACTTTGTTTTTTACTTCGCTCAAGAATTTCTTCGTTTTCGGTTTTCATCTTCGTGAAAAAATGGGCCCGCTGCTTAGGGTCTAATGTGACAAGGTGCTTCGCAAGGATTCCTGAGAAGGCGTGTGCCACTCGTCGATACTCCGTAGAAATCTCAGACCAAGTATCAGGGAAAGTTTCCACCTTGGTGGGATCAATCTTTTTGACGAGTAAGATGAGGCTTTCGAGATAAGGCTTTTGTGATTCGAGCAGTAGACTCACATCGGCTTCGAGGACTTTTTTCTGATTACGATAGAGGTCAAGTTTGGAGCCCAACTGAATCTCGACCAGGTTATCCAGCTGGGTCACCGCCAAGCGTTGGAAGGCACAGCCTGAGAGCAAAAATACCGAGGTCAGAAGAAATACTTTCATGGCATTGAGTGTAGCAATTCCCAGGAGAGTGCGTAAGGTGAGAACATGTTTGATCAGGTAATTGTCAAAGGGACGTTTGAGGCAGGATGATAGCTTCATGATGATTTTACTTGTTTTGCTTTTCAGTTTCCAAGTCCGTGCAGACGTTGCACATCCCTCACGCCTGAGCACACCTAGCTACTATGCCGAAGCCTTCGGCGAGCTGGGCACTAAAGCAGTGGGGTCGACTCACCCATGGCCGGTAGGGGTGCTCTCCATCGGGCATACCAACGCCTCTTACCAAAACTACGGTGGGCAGCCTTATTTCCACCACGGTCTCGATATCCGCGCTAATGCCGGAGAAAATGTCTACGCAAGTGCTGGCGGAAAAGTGGTGAACATTGAAAACTACGCCTTCGGCGAACTCTACTGGGAAGTGGCCATCCTCGATGATGAGGGTTTCCTATGGCAGTACCACCACGTCGACCGCAAAAGTATTCCGGCAGAGATCCATGCCGCTTTCAAAAACGGCGCAAGTATTGCGGCAGGCACACTCATCGGCCAAGTCGTTAACTGGCCTATCACCACTTACGGTGAGCGCTACCATCATATTCATCTCAATATCCTCGACGGTCAGCGACGCTACGTGAGTCCGTTTATGTTTCTTGATCCGATCGCAGACACAGTAGCACCGGTCATTCAGCGGATCGGTCTTCTGAAGAACGGTCGGGAAGTGCGCGGCAACAAAGTCAGCGGCAGCTATTCGCTTTTTGCAGAGATCACCGATTTGATTTTGCATGATAAATTTCTCGTTCCACCGCACTTATTGCAGGTTGAAATTGATGGAGCACCGGCGCGCACGGTTTGGAATTTTGAAATGCTCCCCGGAGGAGCGGACGAGGAAGCGCAGGTCGACAAATTTTATGTATCGAGCATGGTGTGCGGAAATTACACCTGCCGCAAACCGATCATTGACCTGGGGTTTTTGGGCTCCTTTCCAACCGGCCCCGGCACCCACACTGTGCGTGTCCGCGCTTGGGACTTTGCAGGCCAGGGAGTTGCCCAAGATTTCCAATGGTTAGTCGAATAGGCAACCGCACAAAATCCTTTCTTAAACACCAGCGTTAGGGGTAATCCTAAGGAATGAAAATCCTATTTTACCCCCTCGCTCTTGTTCTCTTTTCGACTCACGTTTTGGCAGCTCAAGTGACTGTATCGGGCCTCTCTTCCGGTGGTTATTTCGCGAATCAATTTCATGTCGCTTACTCATCAAAAGTCAGCGGCGCAGGTGTGTTGGCCGGCGGACCTTACTACTGCGCTCGCGGCAGTATTATGGACGCTTTGAATCGCTGCATGGACACGACAAGTGGTGCTCCCACTGTGAAGGATTCGATGCGTGAAGCCACACGTCTTGAGCGTGAAGGCAGCATCGATAATTTAAACAATCTTAAAACGTCGAAAGTCTATTTGCTTTCGGGCACGGCCGATCGCACAGTTCTTCCCATCATGATGCAACGTTTGCGTGATCTGTATCAGGCCTGGGGACTGCAAGATGCGAACATGACAGTGGTGGATCGTTTGCCCGTGGGCCATGCGTTTCCCACGGAAGATTTTGGTAACGTGTGTGAGAATCCTTCCGAGAGTCCTTACATTTCGAACTGTGGCCGTGATGTGGCCGGTGAAATTCTTGCGGCCCTGGTCGGCCGATTGAAGGCCAAAGAAAAAGCAACGGAAGATCGCATTTTTAAATTCAATCAAGCGTTCGGTGTAAATCCTGCCGGCATCTCCTTGGCGCGTACGGGTTTTGCCTACGTTCCTAAAGAGTGTGAGCAGGCCCTCCAGAAATGCCATCTTCATGTGGCCTTTCACGGCTGCCGCCAAACCACCGAAGACGTCGGCATGGATTACGTGCTTCACACGGGCTACAACGCCTGGGCGGAAAGTAACAAAATCATCATCCTCTATCCACAGGCCGTGCGGAACTTCCTGCTCAACAACCCTCGCGGTTGCTGGGACTGGTGGGGCTACACCGGACCGAACTATCACAACAAGAAAGGCCCGCAGATGCACATGATCGCCAAGGTCGTGGAACAGTGGAGTGAAGGTAAGTTGAAAATGAAAAAGTGGGACGGTCGCCCATGAGCACAAAAACAACAGCGATCGTTACGGGTGCCTCCAGCGGCATCGGTCTTGCCATCGCTGAAAAACTGCACGCCGAAGGTTACCACGTCATCAACTGGGATCTGCGTGCTCCTGCGGAAACTCACCCGAACATTCGTCACGTTTTCTGTGACGTCTCAAGTGAGGAAGCTGTTCAAAAAGCCGTCAAAGAGTCTGGTGATAATATCGGTGTCTTAGTGAACAACTCAGGCCTGCAGAGCATGTCACCTATCGCTGAGTTTCCTCTCGAAAAATGGAATCAGTTGATCGGAGTGATGCTGACAGGAACATTTCTCTGCACGAAGTCGGTTATTCCTTCCATGAAAGCGCGCAAAGCTGGTCGTATCATCAACATCAGTTCTGTGCACGGCAAGCTCGCTAGTCCGTTTAAGTCTGCCTATGTGGCCGCAAAGCACGGTGTGCTTGGTTTTGCGAAAGTCGCCGCCATTGAACTTGCACCAGACAGCATCACGGTGAATACCATCTGCCCAGGCTTCGTTGATACGCCACTGATGCGCAATCAAGTGAAGTCGCAAATGGAACTCAATAACTTGAGCGAACAAGAAGTGCTCGATCGCGTGTTTTTGAAAGACTCGCACATCAAGCAACTCACTAGCCCGTCCCAGGTGGCGGACATGGTGGCGTTCTTGTGCTCGAAGAGTGCGTCGACTATAACTGGCGAGGCATATAATATCTCCGGTGGATGGGGCATGGGATTGTAATGGCCGAATAGGCCGTTGTCTTCGTCGTCGCTTTTGTCTCGCAGTCGTCGGCGTACATTTTAGTACGCCTTCCTCCTACTCAACTTCAGCTCCTAGAATCCAATGACCTCTTGGCCATTCCAAGAAACCAAACTAGTGCGCTCAGTTTTGTTTCCCCAAGACTGAGCTATAATGAAAACAACAAACGAAGGAGCTCTCATGAAAAAGCTATTGTGTCTCTTGGCACTGACTGCAGTCTGGAATCTTGCTCATGCCCAAGACATGGTGAAAACCGGCGAGGGGATTCGTCAAAAGAGCGTCGCCTTTCTTACGTTCGATGTTTATAAAATCAGTCATTACGCGGCAACCATCCCGGCAGCAGAAGATGTCCGTGCTGCCTTGGCAGCTTCGACCGGTGATAAGAAGTTTGAGCTCGAATTTCTGCGTGACGTGGAAGCCGACAAGATCAAAGACTCACTGGATGGCGCGTATAAAAATTGCGACTATAAAAACAAAGATAAAGTCAAAGAACTCTTGAGTGTGTTCAAAACAGACTTCAAGAAAGGTGATGTCGTGACCATCGCTTACTCGGGTGGGAAAACGACCTTCACCTCAGGCCCAAGTGTCCTGAGTGTAGATGGCGACGAGATCATGCAGGCCACCTGGTGCATCTGGCTCGGCAAGGGCATCACGGATCAGAAAAAGTTAAAAGATGAGTTAGTGAAAAACGCGAAGAAGTAATGAAAGGCCGGCTTAGCCAGCCTTTTTAATTTGTAAGTCTAGAAGCTGCCGAACATCGTTCCGAGCGTTACCACGGTCACCGTCGCCACAACTGGAAACACCACCGCGACCATGAAGATATCAAAGTACGAGCGCTTGTGATCCATGCCGCAAATGGCGAGCAGCGTGATCACCGCACCGTTGTGCGGGAGTGTATCGAAGCCACCTGAAGCAATGGTGCCCACGCGGTGAAGAAGCTCAGGAGAAATGCCCTGAGCGACCGCCATATCGAGATAAGTTTTACCAAGGGCCTCGAGCGCAATACTCAAACCACCTGATGATGATCCTGTAATACCAGCAAGCACGTTGACGGCCACAGCTTCAGACACGAGTGGGTTTGAGCCGGACATGCCAAGAATGCCGGCCTTGATAAGCGCAAAAGAACTAAGCGCAGCGATGGCGTTACCATAGCCCACTTCTGAAGCCGTGTTAAACACCGGCAACATGCAATCGAGTGTTCCGCGGTTCACAGCTTCCAGAGGATTCTTCATGCGCTTGAAGTGTAAAACGAGAATACTCAAGATGCCGAGGATGAGTGCGACGACGAGGGCCCAGGTGCCAATCACTTTATCCAATGTGGTCGCACCGTAAAGTTTTTCCAAAAGATAAGCGTGGTCCCATGAGGGCAGAAGCACACGGCTGAAGATGTAGTTGAAGGCGAAGACAACGATCAACGGTGCAAAAGCGGTGAGTGCGCTGGGAAGATTCTCTCGCACCGTCGCGACAGCAGTCGACTTTTCAGTAAACACCTCGCCGGCTGCTTGCGCTTTACGAGTACGGCGAATGATCCACCAGCTCCCAATGCCGCCCATGATGAGAGAGGCGATAATACCCAATCCAGGAGCTGCGAATGTGTCTGTTCCGAAGTAAGGCATCGGGATGGCGTTTTGAATGGCAGGCGTGCCCGGGAGTGCGGTCATAGTGAAGGTAAATGCACCGACGGCGATTGCACCGGGAATAAAGCGGCGATGCAAGTTAGCCTCGCGGAAAAGCGAAACAGCGAGAGGCTCCATAGCAAAAGCCACCACGAACAGAGAGACCCCACCGTAGGTGAGAACAGCGCAAGAAGCGATCACGGCGAGCACAGCGTGACGAGCGCCGAGTTTACCTGCCACGATGCGGGCGATGGTGTCTGCTGATCCGGATTCACTCATCAGCTTACCGAAGAGTGAGCCGAGTAAAAAAAGGGGAAGGTATTTTACGACGTAACCACCTACTGCCGGCATGTAGACCTGAGTCAGTGTCGCAAGCATAGGGGTGTCGGTGTGAAAGAGGCACGCCATCATGGTCATGAGAGGGGCGAGCAAAAGAACGTTAAGTCCGCGGTAGGCAAAATACATGAGACCCGCGAGAGAAAGAACGATGCCAAGAATACCCATAATAACCTCATAAAAATGGAAAACCCTTGTTTCTCGGCCTGGGCCTGTCATGTCAAGAAAAGGTCGGCTTTAGAAGTCATCCCAAAGCCGCGATCTTCGTTGTCGTCAGCGTCTTCTAAAGCTGCGACGTGCAGATCGCACGCCTCGCTTTCTCATCCTCGACTCCTAGAATCTCATCGGCTTGTAATGACTTCTTAATCCTGGCCCTGCGCGCTAGAAGAATAGAAAAGCCAGCCAATGGCGAAGAATCCCGCGAAGTTTTCTTTGCGCTTAAAGAGGGGGCTGTCCTGGTTGGCGGCTTCGGCATAGCTTGAAAAGCGGCCACCGAGATAAAGCTCGAGTTGCTTATGGGTATAGGAGATTCCGGTGGTGAAGTCAGTTCCAGTATAACCCTGCTTTCCGTTAAAGGCCGGCCGCGAGGTTGTGACGTCTTTCTGTTCGACTTGGTAGAAATAATCTCCCACGCCCTCGGTTGCAAAGGTCGGACCGATGGCGGCGTAGAGACGGCAAGTATCACATGGCCATGAAAAGAGTTCACCGAGAATTCCAGGGACAGCAACAAAGCCACGATGAGTGGCGGAGCTTCCATCAGTGGAAAAGACGGCCCGTAAAGGCAGACCAAAGCGCAGACGCCCTTGGGCTTCGTTGTGCCACAAAATGACAAACAGGCGTGGACCAAATTCCACCAACCAGTCCAGTGCATCCATTCCTTTGCGAGCGCGGTTGTCACCGGTGTTGACCGGAAAGGCGCCACCGAAGCTAAAGTCTAAGTCGACTCTTTCGTCGGTGAAGAGACGAGCACGCAGACCACTGTCTTCGTCGGCCCGCAGAATTTTTCCGCGGTAGCGAAAATTTGGAAGGATGAGATTGCGAAACCGGCCCTCGTTCGAAGCCGGGTAATCAGGAAGGTAGCCACCACCAGCAGCGACGCCAAACTCGTAGAGGGGAGCCGCGCTAGCAGTGAAGGAAAACAAAATGAAAAGTAAGTATTTCAGTCGCTGAAAGCTTCGTTGAAATCCATGTTGTGATAAACCTTCTGGACGTCATCATCTTCTTCCAGCACATCAATTAGCTTCAAAATGCGCTGGTAGGTGTCTTTGTCTTTCACTTCTTTAGTGTTGAGAGGCAAGCGCTCAAGACCCGAGTCTTCCACTTTGATCTTCATCGCTTCAAGTTTTTTGTGAAGCTCGCCGTAGTTGCCCACTTCACCTTTAATGGTAAGGAATCCGTCTTCTGATTCGATGTCCTCGCAGCCGGCATCAATTAACTCCATCGTCAGCTCGTCAGGATCAAGTCCTTCGGCCTTCACGGTAAAGATCGCTTTGCGTTCGAATACAAATTGCAAGCAACCCTGTGTACCGATGGAGCCGCCCCACTTGTTAAAGTAAGAGCGCACATTACTGATAGTGCGTGTGGGATTGTCAGTGGCCGCTTCAACGTAAACCGCTACGCCATCAAGTGCGTAGGCTTCATAATTAATCTCTTCGTAGTTCTCGCCGCCTTCGCCCATACCTTTTTTGATGGCGCGTTCAACGTTGTCGCGAGGGACGTTGTTGTCTTTGGCCTTAACGAGGGCGATCTTCAAACCGAAGTTTGATTCCGGCTCACCACCGGCGCTACGCACGGACATGGTGATCTCGCGCAAAATTTTAGTGTAGTTGGCAGAACGCGCCTTATCTTGCGCGGCTTTCTTCATCTTGATGTTGTTCCACTTACGGCCCATGTGTACTCCCGTTAAAATTGCCTTTTCATCTTGCGGGGCCCACGACAAAATGGCCAGGAGCAGCGCGACTATTTCCGGAGGTAAAACATGGATTTTTTATGGGTAGGGGCAGGAGGAGCGCTGGGCGCAATTCTTCGTTTCGGTCTTTCGCGGGTGTTTAGCTCAGTGGGCATGCCTTGGGGAGTTTTCGCCATCAATATCGTTGGCTCATTTCTTTTAGGGCTGGTGCTGGGACAGCAGATGAAGCACGGCTTAAGTTCAAACACGATGTTCTTTCTCGCCACAGGTCTCTTAGGTGCCTTCACCACATTTTCGGCTTTAAGCTGGGAAAATTTGCAGCTGTGGGAGCGAGGCTCTTACGCAATTCTTATCGCCAGTGTGGTGGGACAAATCGTTTTAGGTACGCTTGGGTTATGGTGGGGTCGCTCACTTCTGAACTGAGTTTCTTTTTTCTGCGAGTACGACTTGCTCTAAAAAGAAACTGCGCAAAGTTTCCCCGTTAGCAACGAGCTGCTGAGGGATAAACTACGCTTTAGACAGCCCGGGCAATGTGTTGATCTCCAAAAGGATCGGGCCGGCGTTCGTCAAAATCATATCCGTGCGGGTGTAACCTTCGCAGCCACAGGCCTGATGAACTTTCACCGCCAGTGCTTGGCAGCGTTGGGTGATTTCCGGATCAAGGGGCGCGGGTGTGAGTTCTTGCACGCCATGACCCAAGTACTTGCCTTCGTAATCAAATTGGCGACCTTGAATCACACGTACTTCCGAACACGGCAAAGGAGTCACGCGGCCATCAAGATGATGGCGAACTCCAACCGTAATTTCACGTCCGGTGATGAAGCGTTCAGCCAGATAACTGCCGGCAGCTGGATTTAGCTTTTTAATGGCGTCTTCTAGGGCCCTAGCAGAATCAATAATAAAAAGGCCTACGCTTGAGCCATTGGCCACAGGCTTAAGGACGATCTTGCCAAAAGTTGTAAAGAAGTCGCGCAACTTTTTCTGGTCATCGCTGCTGGCCGGATGATTGAGCAAGAGGTCTTCGGTGATCGGAAGATGATGAGCGAGTGCCAATTCTTTGGTGTGCTTTTTATCAAAGGCCAGGCGACTGGCACGTGCACTTGAGCCAGTGAAGGCGATATGGTTTTTTTCTAAGAGCGCCTGGAGTTCGCCATCTTCACCTTCAGTGCCATGCAAGGCCAAGATGAACGTGTGATCCTTAAGTAATGGCAAGGCGACTTCGAGTGTGCCCGCGAAAGCGGCGGTGCAGGGGATGAAGGCCTTAGTGAAAGGATCTGCGTGGCGAGCGAGTTCCGCCGGTTCAACGAAGTGGACAGAATTATCCGGCGCAAGGAATAAGAGCTTGGCTTCCGTAAGATGGCCCATGAGGTTTTGCGCACTGGCAACAGACACTAAACGTTCTTCTGAACTGCCGCCAAATAAAATGAGCATGAAAATCTCCCTCTGAAACTAGTTTCGCCGCATCCGGCA
>JAKFUR010000157.1 GCA_021732585.1 Bacteriovoracaceae bacterium | reverse complement strand
GGTAACACAGAACTATCGCGTGAGAAGTGTTAAGAGTTCCACGTGAGGGGTGTGAGGGAACATATCTAGTGGAGTAAGATGCGCCACTTTCCAGCCACTTTTTTGGAAATCCTTTAGGTCGCGTGCCCAAGTTGTGGGCTCGCATGAAATATAAATAATCTTTTCAAGCAGCGGCAGTGATTCAAAGAGCCCGGCCCGCTCTTCGAGACCCTCGCGGGGTGGATCGACGATGAGCACTCGGGCCTTCGGGTTTTGCCTTGCAAGCTGCTGCCAAACTTTCTTCTCGCTCATGTTGATTTCCATGATCTGTACACCGGCCATTTGCTTCGCACGTAACTCTTCAATGGCGCTACCGCGGACTTCCGCTGCGAGAATGTGCTTAAAGCCCACCTGAACGAGGGCCTCGGTGAAATTTCCCGAGCCGCAAAAAGCTTCGATGACAGGAGCATCCTTGGCGACATCTTGTAACGTCTTCGTGATCCATGCTTTCATTTGCTCATTCTGCGCGCTGTTGCCCTGACGGAAAGGACGGCGCTGATTGGGCACGACATCTTTCAATGTTTGTTGGTCATCCACATCCAGAAAACTCCAAGGAAAACGTCCCACAGGACGCCACACTGATTGTGGTAATTGCGCACGCAGACCTTTCAGTATTTCACGCATCGATGGATTGAGAATCAAACAATCATCAATGGGCGCCAAATCATTAGTGCCTTCTGAAACATAACCGATGCGCTCTCCGTCCGTTTTGAATTGCGCGCGATTGCGGTAACCAAAAAAATCTGGTGAGCGCAAAAGTGGACGTCGCTCGCTAACAGCGATGCCGTTTTTATCCAGCAAAAATGTGATTCGCTGTTCTTTGGCCCTGGCCTGGGCATCCTCGTTGACCATCATCCACGGGCACCCTCCGCAAGTCTCTACATGCGCACAAGGTGGAGTGACTCGATCAGAAGAACGCTCTTGCAAACTTATGAGCTCCGCATTGTCGTAACTTTTGGCTCGATCCGAAACTCGAAAACGACCTACTTCCCCCGTCCAGATGCCTTTTACAAATAGCACCCGACCATCTGGATGAGTCACAACACCATGCCCCTTATGAGAAAGGGCGCGCACGGGAGCGCTAAATTCTGTGCTAGAATCTTGCATATGAAGATTTTTGTTTGGTTGATCATGGGCCATATATTGGTTGGTTGTAGCACTACTCCTCCAGCTTCGGAAGTCCCTATGGTCTCCGTGGAATCAACACTTGAGCACATTCGCCAATCTTATATCTTGGGTTGTTCAGAAGCCTTGAAGGGTGAAGGTAAGACCAACTTCTATCTAGGCTGTAGAGATAAGGGCATCAAGCACAGTGAGGCCGTGAGAAATTTTCTAGCCACTCCAGCGGAGGTTCAGTGATGCGTACGTTTGATCAATGGATGGATGAGTATTCTGTGAGCCATCAGAATCCCACCAATCAGCTCATTCACAAAATTTGCGTTCCTTTCATTATGCTTTCTGTTTTAGGGATCCTTTGGTCGATTCCTGTTCCGGCAATCTTTTTACAAATTCCTTATCTTAACTGGGCGACGATTTTTTCTTTGGGAGCGTTGGGTTTCTACTTGAGTCTCAATGTGGCGATGTTTTTTGGGATGATCATCCAGTCATTCATTATGCTTGCGATTTGTGCCTGGGGGGCAAGCCTTGGCATTCTCTTGCAAGCCAGCATAGCCGTCTTTGTGGTGGCGTGGATCATGCAGTTTTGGGGTCATAAGCTTGAGGGTAAGAGCCCCTCGTTTCTCACGGACCTGGCCTTCCTGCTCATTGGGCCATTATGGGTGACACGTTCTCTGTATAAACGTTTGGGCATTCATTAAGCTTATTAGATCGATCTAAATCATTCATTTCATCTATTTATCTCCTTGGGCTACATCTTACGTAACCCAAGGAGTCCCCTATGCAATCCTCACGTCGCCGTTTTCTTTCTCACTCTGGTATGCTCATCGGTGCTTTTGGCCTCGCAGGCAAGGCCCTCGCGGACTCTTGTGACTTTCGCCCCACCGCCAAACAACCCTTGGGCCCTTTCTATCCGGTAGAATTTCCAACGGACTCGGACATCGATCTCACTCGTCTCGCTGGCTCTGCTGTGCGCGCTACCGGAGATGTCATGATCATTGAAGGCGTTGTGACTGATGACATGTGCAAACCTATCAAAGGTGCCATCGTCGAAATTTGGCAGGCGTGCCACACCGGCCGCTACAACCATCCGTCAGACACCAGCGGCACTCCGCTTGATCCAAACTTTCAGTATTACGGAGTCATGCGCACGGATGATCAGGGTCGCTACCGCTTCAAGACAATTAAACCGGGTGCGTACGATGCGTCTGAGACCTGGAGACGTCCACCACACATCCACTTCAAGGTCGGACTGCGCGGCTACCGCCAACTCGTGACCCAAAGTTACTGGGAAGGCGACGGCCTCAACGACAAAGATCTTATCTTGATGGATCTGCCTCTTGAAGAGAGACGCAAGGTTGTAATCAATTTCAAGGATGAAATCATCAACGGTGAGAAGATGGGTCGCGGGACCTTTGATATGACTCTGAAGAAAATTCCTTAGAGCTCAACAGCGCGGCGGCATGCTCGCGGACTGTTCGGATCGAAGTAAGGATTTTTTTCTTTCTCGAGTACACATTCGTTCTTCTTGCACTCGTAGGCCAACGGGACCGAAAAGCACTGTTTCGCACAGGTGGTGTTGCCTGTAACGTCTGTGCCTGTCTTCACGATGACACACGTAACTCCTGCGACGGTTTCTCGAGGGCATTGCCCAGAAGTCATACAGGCCGCTTGGGCTAAAGAAGAGAACATCATCAAAGCGATAAAATATTTCATTTCAATTTTCCAAGTGCAGTTTTAATGCGGTTACAAGCATCCGTGATTTTTTCTTCGCTGGTTGCGTATGAAAGACGGAAGTAATCAGGCGCTCCGAAAGATCCACCTGGAGTGAGCGCAACCTTCGCTTCATCCAGCAACCACATGCAAAGATCTTTGGCGTCTTTGATGGTGGTTTTGCCGTCAGACTTACCGAAGTACCAATCTACCTTCGGGAACAAGTAGAAAGCGCCTTGCGGGTTATTCACTTGCACGTGAGGAATGTCTTTAAAGAGTTTCACAATCAAATCACGACGCTTGCGGAAAGCTTCGCGCATCGGCGTAATCTCTGCGGGATCCATGTCCATGGCCGCAATCGCTGCACGTTGTGTGATGGAACATGTGCCACTGGTGAACTGGCCTTGGATTTTTACACAAGCATCCGCAATAGCTTTCGGGGCACCGATGTAACCTAGACGCCAGCCAGTCATGGCAAAGCCCTTCGAGAGACCATTCACGGTGACGGTACGCTCGAACAATTCTGGAATCGCTGCGAGAGAGAAAGTCTTCCCTTCAAAGTTGATATGCTCATAAATCTCGTCTGAAATGATGACGACATCAGGGTGCTTCTTAAACACTTCACCCAGCGCACGCAATTCTTTTTCTGTGTAAGTGGTGCCGGTTGGATTGCAGGGGCTAGAGAACAAGAACACACGCGTCTTCGGCGTGATGTATTTCTCGAGGAGCGCGGGAGTTAATTTGAAATCAGTTTCAATGCCAGTCGTCGCTTCAATCACTTTTCCTTCGAAGAGACTTACCATTTCTGAGTAGCTCACCCAGTACGGAGCAGGCAACACCACTTCATCGCCAGGATTCACGACGGCCATGATGACGTTGATGATGGATTGCTTAGCACCGGTTGAAACGACAATTTGATTCGGCTTGTAGTCGAGACTATTATCGCGTTTAAACTTGCGACAAACAGCTTCTTGCAATTCTTTGTAGCCAGGAACTGGGGTGTAGTATGAGAAATCTTTATCGATGGCTTCTTTCGCCGCACGCTTTAAAAAATCGGGCGTCTTAAAATCTGGTTCACCCAAACTCATGTTGATGACGTCGATGCCCTTCTCTTTCATCTCATTTGCGCGACGGCTCATGGCGAGAGTTTCTGATTCGGCAAGTTTCTGTACACGTTGGGAGATTTGCATCGCGATTCCTAGGAAAGGAGGTTCGCGATTATTCTAAGAAACTCTTCAGCCTTGCGATAGTGGGAAGCGCCTGTGAAACAGTGATGTTTTTCGTGGCAAATTCTTGCATCTGCAACCACGGTGGATTTTCGCGCTTCGGGTCATCGGCGTAACGTGGGAATAAATGCCAATGAACGTGATCAACGACGTTGCCAAGACTGCAGAGATTCATTTTGTGGGGTTTGAAAGCCGCTTCAATGGTCTTGTGTGCTTTGAGAAGCTCGGCAAACACAGCTGTCGATCGTTGAGCGGAAAGCTCGGTCATTTCTCGCGCATGGCCTTTGAGCAAAAGCACACTGTAGCCAGCGTAATATTGATGCTCGCCCAGCAACCACCACGAGTTTTCAAATTCGTGAATAAGATAAGGATACTTGCCGCTCGCTAAGAGTTTCTCGCGATCACAGAGAGCACAGCTCATAACACTCCTCTTGGGGCATCCAAAAACCAACCGGTGAGCGAACGGCGCTCACGTTTCGCAGGTAGAACTTCGTGCGGAAAATCCTCACTCAAAAACAGCACCAGTGTTCCACCTTCTGGATTCACACGGGTGAGTTCATCACTGGCTTGATTATAAATCACCAACTGTCCGCCGTCTTCTTTCTGCCAATTCTCATTGAGATACAACACCAGCGAAAGTTTGCGACTTGATTGGCTTTGATGGCGGTCGAGATGTTTTTTATAACCAGCACCCGCAGGATAACTCGCCAGATGCACTTCCCAATCTTTGAGTCCTAAAAAAAGCGTACGATTGATTTCGGTTTTGAGTGCATCTACTCGCACGAGAATCGGTTTGAGTTCCGCGGGAGGAGTAGCGAGATCAAACCACCAGGTCTCATCACCACGAATGCCCCCATGCTGCTGTAGGTTTTGACCTTGCCCAATTTTTGCTGGAGTAAATCGCTTCTCATCCTGCCATTCTTGAAAAGCTTGTGAGAGAACTGCGAGATCTTGGTGACTTAGCCAGCCACGCTCCACACTCCAGCCTACATTTTTGAGTGACTCTAACATTGGCCCCCTCGGCACTTCTTCCCCATTGTACGAACTCACGTCCAAGCGGAAAATAGAAAAAAGAACACGTTAACGAAGGATGAACCATGACACGAATTTTCTCGAGCTTTCTTTTTATTGTTTCTTTCTTTCTAGCAGGTCAGGCATTTGCAGCAGGGCGCAGATGGCAAAGTGAAACACGTGCCATTCTCAAAGAATATAATTACGCCTGTCGCAATACCGAGCTCAAAGTCGACGAAGTGGTTCGTGACTCCCACATCGCTGGTCACTTGAAAGGCATTCCACAGGACGCGTTCAAGAAATTCAAAGTCATCTTCTACGTTAAAACTGATCGCTGGTACGCGCACCCTTACTATCTTCCGGAAAATCCTGAAGAGGGTGTGGCCTACGCTAAGATCAACGATGACGGAACTTTCCGTATTCCTTCGGTTCGTCGTCGTGTCGCCGCTTCTCGTCTTGCAGTAAGCGTGGTGCCAGCGCCGTACGTGATCAAGTCTCAGCGTGCGTGGTTGAAACCATTCCTAGGTTTGTTTGGCGGTGTTTTCAAGTACAGCTGCCGCGGGATCACTTACAAGTTGAACGGAGAGATCTAAAAGTTTTTTCTTAGTTAATACCAACAGGCTCAGTGCAACCAAAGCCAAGGATGTACTGAGTCCGACCCAAAAGCCCTGCGCCTCCATCCCCATTTTGTTACCTAGCCACCACCCCAGCGGAATCCCAATCACCCAGTAACCCAAGAACGTTACAATCGTAACGGGGCGAGAGATGGTGAGGCCACGAAGAATCGCAGAGAGCGTCACTTGAGAGCCATCGAACACCTGAAAAATCGCTACCCAGAATATTAAGACAATCGCCCACTCCATCACATCAGCTTGGGCACCAAAAAGCGCCAACAGTTGATGAGGAACAGTCGCGAACATAATAGCCGAGAAAGTCATGAAGCTTACGCTCATGGCAAGACCGGTCCAAGCGAAACGTCTCATCATCAACGTATTCTTTTCTCCGTAAGCATGACCGACCTTCACGCCAACAGCACTGGCAATCGCCATCGGAATCATAAACGTGATCGAAGCTAAAGTGAGAACAAGACTGTTCGCCGCGGTTTGCACTTCGCCAAATTTTCCTACGAACAAACTCACGGAACAAAACGCCATGACTTCAAAGAACATCGAGACTGCCGCCGGACCACCGAGAGCAAGAACGTCACGCATGAAGATGCGATCAACCTTTGGATGGCGAAGGATCAAAGGCAGAAGAGGGATCAACAAACAGAACCCCATAAAGTAACGGACGATAAGTGAAGCCCAAGCGAGACCATCCACACCTAAATTAGGAAAACCGTATTCACCAAAAACCAAAACCCAGTTCACAACCAAGTTCAACGGCACACAAATCAAGGAGACGGCATTCGCCCACCAAGTTTTTTCGTGGGCCTGCAACCACTCACGCAACGATGTGTAGATAAACACACCCGGCATCGACCACGCCGAGATACGCACATAAGACGCCACCATCTCGGTCATCTCGGGGCTATAACCCAAGAGAGGCACCAACAATGAAGCGATCCATGTCATCACGATAAAAGGAATAGATAGCAGCAAAGAATAAACCAAAGACGTTCGGGCAAGGGCTTCGGTATCTTGCCCCTCACCTCTGCGCTTTGCGATCAAAGGCGAGAGCGCAAATTGAAACGCGAGGCCAACCACAAAAACAGGATTGGCGAACGCGACTGCAAGGCCAATGGCCGCGAGTGCTGTGGTTGAATGTTGAGTGGCGATGAGCACATCACCCGCGCCGATGAGCATGAGACCAAGTTGGCCGGCCATGACAGGGCCAGCAAAACGCATGAGCTCGCGCAGGGTTTGCCCGCGCGATAAAATATTAGACATTATCTTCGTCCAGAGTAGGCGCTTGCCCATAGAACTGTTGGAATTCTTCTTGGAAACTCAAGAGGCGTGTGTCTTTCATACGATCAACATACAAGTGACCGAAGAGATGATCGAGCTCATGCTGGACGACGGTGGCGAGAAAGTTTTTAGCTTCCAGTGTTTTTTCTACACCGTTTTCATCCCAATACTTCACCCGAATGTGGCGAGGGCGCTCGACATAACCGCGCAAACCGGGAACGGACAAACAGCCTTCCCAGAATCCTTGCTCAGTCACATCAATAACTTCAAATTCAGGATTAATAAATACCGTGTAAGGCAAAGCATCTTCACTGCCGTAGCGATTCTTACCGGCTTCAAGTTCAATCACCGCCAACTGCACAGACTCACCGATCTGCGGAGCCGCAAGGCCAATGCCACCATATTGCTGCATGTTCTCGCGCATATCATGGATGAGCGCACGGATCTCGGGGTTCGCGAGATCTTCACGGGTGAGTTTGCGAGCTGTTTGGCGGAGCACGGGATGGCCCATGCGGCAGAGGGGTCGAATCATGAAAAAGATGCTAGCAGGTTCAACCTTTTCCCTCAACTTTTCCCGCAAGTATCCGATCAGCTCAAGTATCACCCCCAGGGAGTTCTCATGCTGAGATGGTTTGCTCGTACATTGACGTTATTTCTTCTCACTCTCCCATTCTCAACCTCAGTCAGTGCTCAAATGACCGAGCGACGCGATCCAGTATTCAGAGTCGAGCCTGACTTACTTGAGAAAGGTGAAGTTCATTTTTCTTTCTACCAACTCAAGGCCAGCACCATTCAAAAAAAACTCCCGGAGTTTGTTGAACTGGATGGCGCACGTTTTTTAGACCAAGAGGGTGTAACGCTACAACTCACCAAACTCGCTTACATCGTCAATAAGCCAGCAGGATTCTTTTCATCGACTCAGATGACCGACGCTGCCTGGTTACAGACTCTGATGGGCAGCTCAGTAAAAAGCTTAGAAAAAGATAACTATCAAACCAAAGCGCGCGGCAAGATGCGTGTGTATTTTGATTCCGACGATCTCAGCACCGTGCAAAGCTCTCGCTTCGTGCACGCTGTGACTCAAAGTAAGAAGCTTGATCCGATTACGTTAAGCGGATTCTCAACTGTCGTCATGCACAGTGCTGACTCCGTTGAGATACATAATCATGTTCCCTACTCTCCGAAGAAAACTTTGATCGTGATCTATCAATTGTCGGTTGTGAAAAAGACTGTCGAGGCAAAAAAACAGCGCCTCGATTTCATCAAAGAAACCGAGGCGCGATTAGTTAGGGCGTATCCCTAAAAAATCACGAGCGGATCAGGACGCTTGAAGCGTTTATTGATCCGGTCTTTGGTATAGCGCTTAAACTCATTCACTTTTCTGGTCAGCGCCGCAAAAGCATCGCTTAGGCCTTGGCCCAAGGTATCGCCTTCACCCGTTACCCACCAATCGCGTCCCATGGCCTGCACGTGAACGCGGGCGCGGTAACGTTCCCCTTCTTGGCGAAGCTGAACGCTCATGGGTCCAGTTTCTCGGAAGTGACGTTCGAGTCTATTGGCCTCTTTGGCGATAATAGGTCGAATCTCGTCTTCTTTATAAGAGGGGACATTAATCCAACGTACATCTACATTCATCCAGTACCTCCTTGTAGGTCCTGTATAAAGCCTACGCCTCGAGGGAACTTCGTAACATGTCCAAATATTGAAGAGTCACTTCACTTATCTTGAAAAACTGTCGAAAAATTTGACGGCCATACAAAAGTGTCAAATCCCCTGACTTGTAACCCCCTGAACCCACAACCCTCTGGATGGCACGGGGTTTGGATATACATCAGGCACAGGGAGTAACTTATGAAAACGATCACCTTTAGCCTTTTTGCCATCGCCTTCAGCTTTAACGCTATGGCAGCTATTAACTGCGAAACCGCCTTCGGAGAGAAAACTTTTCTCATAGAAGATGAACGCATCGTGTTTTCAAAAGACTCTGTTGAGCAAGGCCGTTCTATTTCATCTGTTGATCAAGTTCGCACAGAGCGTCGTCATAAAGGCTTTGATAAAGTCTTGTATAAAGACGGACTCAAGCACCGCATCCACATCGATAATGCGGGCTCTTTCAGCGAAGTCGAAGACTACATGGTTATCACGTCCCCCAAGGGCCACGAAATGACATACCCCCTGTCATGCCGTAAGTCCTAGGTTTTCCCCCCTGTCGAAGTGGGGCCCGCCGGATGTGGGCCCCATTTTTTTCTTTCCTCTATTCCTGAACCTGTTACGATTTTTAGATGAAAACATTTTTGCTGACCATGATGGTCTCCCTCTCTGCGTTCGCCGCGCGCCCTCCCGTTTACACGGAACTCCTCGATTACGTCATTGCAGCTCCTGATCAAGGCAAGAGTGCCACCTGCATTTACGTGGGTTCGACAGGTGCCATGGAAATTCTGGCGAATAAAAAATACGATCTCAAACACCAGATGCCCGGTGATCGCTTCGATCTCTCCGAGCGTTTTCTAATTTGGCAAAAGTCATGGACCAGTCCTGGCGATCGCGTGGAAGCGCAGGTGAGAAAGTTCAACTGGGGCCAAGCCATTCACATCAGCGATCTGCCTTTCACGGCCTACAATCCTGATGGCAGCGACAGCCGTGAAGCGTGGGTCAAGCCGGCAGGCTACGCCCAACTTCCACGCATGAGCGTGCCGAAGATTCAAACGAAGAAACTCTTCGTGCGCGGTGGAAAGTGGGACACGTTTGTGCTCAAACCGGGTGACGTGGAGTTGATCAAGAAGACTCTGTGGGAAACCAAGTCTCCCGTGCTCGTGAATTACAACGACACGCGGTTCTGGCACGTCATCACCATCATCGGTTACGACGACACTATTCAAGATGCTTCATGCTACGAGACCTTGCCGGAAGACTGCGCGAAGAACCAAGAGGGCGCCTTCTACATCCGAGACTCATTTGGCGTTCCGACAGAGTTGCGTGACACCGATTGGTTCCGCGTGAAGGGCAATGCGGCGTTTAGCGTGATGGTGGCGGATTGACTAACCCGTTGAAGGTTCGAACTAGTCCCTTTTTCTTTGCTCAGTCTAGGTATCAAAACGCGTTTACACACGTCAAACTTAGCATCTCAACTGAAACAGAGTCCGGCCTAGAATTTTCTCTCATTAGTGAGAACACTCTCACTCGCGCGTTTAAACTATTTCGACTCACCAAAGAAATTGAAATCGGTGAACAAAAATTCGACGATGCTGTTTACATTCTCGGAGATGATTTAGCGATCAAGGATCTCATCTCACATTCACAAAGCTTCAAAGAGCTCTGTCTATGGATCGCAGAGAAAAGTTTGGAACTTAAGTTTACAAATAGACAAGTAAAGATCATGGGCATTGTAGAGAGAGACCGTGCCGAGGCCCTTAGCCTTGAAGCCACAGATTTACTGGCGAGAGCATTAAAAGAACTGAACACAAACGCAGTATTTAAGAGCCATCCGTCATACATCGTCTCGAATCTTTGGAATCTTCTTTTTACAGCAGTCATTGGATCCATCATTTTCGTATCGTACCTGATGAAACAAAATTATGTTACACCTCTCGGCGAAGACTTTCGATCGGAATTTTACTTGTGGGGAGTTGCAGCGGGCTTTATACCAACCACACTCCTTTGTCTCTTATGGACCATCCTAAGAGGCAGACATTCCAGACTGTATATTCAACTCCTACGACTCTTTTTTGTAAGTTTCATTTGTTCTTGGCTGATCTTCGCAAACTATTTTGATTATTTGAATAGAAGCATTACACAGGGCCCCGGTATGCTCACAACGACAACACTAAAACGTAAATGGGTTAATAGCTCGAAGCAAGGCAAGTATCCTACAGTGCGATTTTGTTTTAACCCAACCCTTGAAATGAATTTTTCAAGAAAAGAAGTTTGTATCGTTAGAAGAATAGATTGGAATGAATTCCACTCTTTCCAAATCGGCAGCCCTGGTCCTCGCCTGCGGGTCTTCCCTGGATACTTTAGCGTCAAATGGTTTCAGGTAGAATAATGCATTCAGGATTTGACCCCAAAAATTCAAACAGTTGTCCTTTCATTTAACGCATACCGTTCAGGCGTTAAAAAGTCCAGGGATCCATGGGGACGACTACTATTATAATAGGTCTGCCAGTCAGCAATCTTGATC
>JAKFUR010000136.1 GCA_021732585.1 Bacteriovoracaceae bacterium | reverse complement strand
CTCTTCGGTTTTACCGGAGAACATCGGGCCGCAAACGACTTCTACTGAACCAGAAAATTGCTGCATCATGCGGAGGTATCCTTCCCACGTTAGATGTTGTGTGTGTGAAGAGAGAGTTTCAAGAACAGGTTAAGATGACAATTCCAGTCTGAAAAACTGTTTTTGCAACCCCTTGAAGGCCCGTGGCCGCAAGTAAATGTAGGCCAGGTTAGGCGACGATTAAATAAAAAATTGCGAGAGAAAACACGCTAATGCTCATCAGCATAAGCACAGTCGGTGTAATCAAAATCACTATAGAGAGCAAACGTGTGGCGCCCAACTGGTGACGGCAACCCACGTACAACAAATAAACCCAAGCGATTTGCTGAAACACCACGCCGATGATGGGTAGGACTAAGAAGAAATGAGAACTGAGCGCCACCGTGGTGATGTCACGTGCGATGTCATCGTGATCCCCCTCAACCTGCAGCCAACGAGCGTAGAGGCGCAAAATGAAGTTCCAAAACTCAGTCACCACCAAGGTGATGATGGGGAAAAAAACGAGATCGAGCGCCGTGGTAAAGAGCAAGACATAATAAGGAAAGAGTCCGTCTTCTACATCTACCAGCGAGTAGAAAAAATTGTCTTCGTTTTGATAGTGCAAAAAGAGCTGCACCATGAAGTTCGCCATCAAGATGCGCACGATGCCCTGAACCACTGCAAACATCCACGAGATGCTCAACTGGCCTGTTAGCTCCGGCTGCACCAACTCGTGCTGTCCGTCTGGATAAGGAGCAATGCCATGACGTAACCAATCCAGCATCACCCGTGGGCGAAGCAAGCAGAGAGCGTAGGAATGGAGGTAAGGCAAAACGATGTTCATCTGTCGCCTAGGTTAGCAAAGTCTAACGGAGACTCCAAGGGGACACTCCAGTTCCAAGATAATCCTGTGCTGCATTCGAGAATATTCCAGCTCTTCTCAAGGCGGCGCCAGGCATAGTGGAGCGTTCCGATTTGTACCACGAAGCGGCTTTGCTTCTCCAGTGCACGGCAATCGTCTTCGGTCATCATGGTGAGCACATTAAACGTCTGCTCACTGAGCATAAAGTACTGCACTGCTTTACTGGCAGGTGTCTCTTTTTTAAGTAGTTTGCCGTCGACATGAAACACGGCCGCAGCTTTCTCTGGATTGAAATTCATCTGGAACATGCGATCCATCAAGCGCTCGGGAAAAAACTTAACCAAGGCACTGCTGGGTTCATCTAACGGATAGGACTTCCCGAGGTGCGGGACCCACACGTAAACAAGGTCGAGACTTTTGTGCTGATAAAACTCCCATGTCACGCTCGCACCATCACCTTGCACAAACTTCCAAGGCTCTAAGAGCGAGATCCCCGTGGGCTTTTGGGCCATGATAGGGCCCTTCACAATCAGAGACTGCAGGCCCGCAGAAAAGGCCTTCATGATCGCCATGCCCCAAGGCCGCTCCTTGAGTTCATTGCCGTCCAAGCGAAGGTCGCCTTTCTCCCAATGAGAAAAACCCGCCAGACGCAGGAGTGGCAAGAGACGCTCTTCGCGCCAACGATCTTCCGGATAGAGCAGTAGATCGCGCAAGCGCTGGTACTTCGCCTGGAGAAGAATTTTTTCATCATCGGCTACCGCCATGGAACCCATGTCCTCTAAGTCTACAACGTACACATCAGGATCACCAGGCACACTGAGATAAAAGCTATCATTCGACGGAGCGAGATCACCGAACTCAAAGATTTGATCGTCGATAGTGAAGCGGATTTCTTGGCCGAAGAATTCTTTCTTATCGGCCGGTTTTTCAATCACGCGCGCGATGTGAATGGCTTCCATGGATTTATGCCATTCATCCAAAACTTCAGCACGCGCGACTTCGCCCGCGCCTGTGAGCCACACGCCGTCTATGACATAGAGTTCGGCCATGGGAAGTTCAATCTTCTGAGGATTCTTAAGGGATTCAACGAGCAACTCTTCCAAGCGAGGTTTGCTAGAAAACCAACCACTCTCGGTGAGCATCCATGTGAGGCTGAGAAGACTAATAAGCGCAAAGAAGAGAATAAGATTCTTCTTCATAGACGGCGGCGGCGGCGGAAGACGAGAAGGGCCAATAAAAATGCCGTGAGTGGCACTGCCAAAACCGTGATGAGGAAAACAAAACGCAAGTGCTGTGCACTTAGCACCACCGGCTCATGCGACAGCCCCGGACGGTTCAAGGTCACGAGACCTTCATCGTGAGAAAGCCAGCCTGCGACATTCAACAATAGATTCATGTTGGCGGTTTGGTTTTGATACGCGTTTCGGGCAAAGGCATCGTTACCGATGACGGCCACGCGCGTGTCCTGCGCACTCCCCGACTCTGGAATTCGTTCAGCGACAGTCAAAATTGAGACAGGACCTTTCTGGTCTTTGGCATCGTAGTTCGCTTTGCCGTTGGCGATGCCTTGCAAATCCGTCTCGCCCCAGCTGCCTGGAAAGTCAGAGGTGAAGGTCAGTGGCGTCACGGCCACACCTTGGTAGAGCGGTTTGCCGGCTTCTACTGATGAACTTAAAGGATAAATCGTGCGCGCTTTGTAACCGCGAGTGATCGGATGGTTGGGCGCGTACTTTGAAACCAGCGGAATGGTAGCCTCTTGCGTTTCAAGAGATGAAAGACTGTCGACTACGAGATTGTTGTGAGCAACAAGGCCCCACTTCGAGACGAGATCGCGCAGGTCCTTCAGGTTGTCTTGCTGGAAATTCGGCGAGTACAACCACAGCAGGCTGCCGCCCTTCTCGAGGTAGCGTTGCAGGCGTTGCACTTCTTGGGGAAGAAACCCACTGGTTGCTCCCCAGATCACCACCAGATCAGCATCCACCGGCACATCATTAGCGGTTTGCAAATCAAGACGCAGGGCCTGGTAGTTTTGGCGTTTCAAATGTTCACAGAACGACGAAATGCCTTCCGGGCCATTCACATCACAGCCCGCTTCATTGTGGCCCCAAGTGAAATACACGCGCACGAGACGCTCGCGCACAATTTTTAAAAGCGCGTTTGTGATGGTCAGTTCGTCTTGCAAAAGGAAACTTACGCGTTTCCCACCGCCTTCTACGACTACGGTGCCTTGGTCTTGCACGCCGGCGTTGCGCGCTTCTTGCGGACGAGTTTCGGGGTCCACGGCGCTGAGTTTGATATCCGGGCGCTGATCACGATAAAGTTTTAAGAGTGCCATGGCACGCGCCCAATCTTGGCGGCGGGCATAGAGCGTAACCTTCGTGTCTTTCGGTAAATCGGCGAGGATGCTTAATGACTGAGCTGAAAGTGTGTTCAGTGAGCGTTCAGAAAAATCTTTCTGCAGTGGAAACTTCCAAGCGAGGTAACACACCAGGCCTACGATGGAGCACCACAAGCCAAAACGCGAGAGATGAATGAAAGTGTTGCGGCCGTGACGGCTTTGCAGCCAGGTCAAAAGTCCGGTGCGACGAGGATAGAAGATAATTCCCCCCAACAACAACGTGAAAACCGTCACGCTAATATTGAGCACTGTGTGCTCTGTCGCGACAAACCACAACGCCAAAGAACAAAGTACCAAGAGCGCTTCGACGATCACCCAAATACCAAACCACCAGCTTTTCATATTACCAATTCCTGCTGCCGAGGACCTGCACACTGCAGCCCAAGGACAGACCAATAAATCCTGCGTAGTAGACGAGATCAGACGTTGAGAGCACTCCCTTCACTAGGGTTTCGAAGTGCCCTGTGACTGAAATCCAGCGCAGCACCTCACCCACCATGAAATTATCTGTACTCTGGGCAATCCAGCTCAAAAGCCAAGTCGCCATGATGAAAATGAAACCTAAGAGTGCGGCCACGACTTGATTCTCCGTCAGGCTCGAAGCAAAAAGCCCGAGCGCGACGTAGCAGGCGGAATTAAGAATCAAACCAACGTAACATCCCAACAAGACCGTTTGATCAGGCACACCGGCCCAGAACAGGACGACCGGAAAAAGCAGCGTCGGCACGAGGAGAATGACTGTGAAGAGCCAGGTCGCCAAAAACTTACCCACGACAATCTGTGTGTCAGTGATGGGAGCGGCCAACAGTAAATCCAAAGTGCCTTGGCGTTTTTCTTCCGCCAAAAGACGCATGGTGAGTGGTGGGATAAAAAATAGCAAAAAGAAATTGATGTTGGCGTACAAGCGCATGACCACTTCTTCTAAGAAATTGATCTGCGACTGCATATCGGCCGGCACCGCTTGAATATTATCCGCGTAGCCGACGAGCAAATTAAAAAACGTCCAACCAGTGAGCAGTGTGAACAAACCAATGAGTGTCCATGCCAATGGCGAGCGCCACAGCTGGGCCATCTCACGGCGGGCCATGACAGCAATCATGCTTCACCTCTTGTGCGTGTGACTTCCAGGAAGATTTTTTCTAGCTCCGGGCCTTTCTGTGAAAGGGCCAAGACATCCACGCCGTTGGTGACGAGACCGCGCACTAGTTCACCACGGATTTCATCTTTTGTGTTGAGCAGGAAATGCAAATGAGTCTGAGGTGGAATGCGTTTGATTTCTAAGGCAGAAACAAAAGGAAGTTTGCGAAGTTTGCTGGCCTGTTCATCCGAGCACGCGGCCACTTCCACCTCAACATGCGCCTGTCCGCCAAACTGCTGACGAACATCACTCAACAATCCATGGGCCATCAGCTGCCCGTGAGCGATGATGGAGATGGTGTCGCAGACTTCTTCTACTTCATGGAGCAAATGGCTGGAGAAGATAACGGTCTTTTCTTTTTTAAGACTCTTGATCAACGCCCGCACTTCGACGACTGATTCGGGATCGAGACCGGCGGTGGGCTCATCTAAAACAACGAGACTTGGATCATGCACCAAGGCCTGAGCGATACCGACGCGCTGACGATAGCCCTTGGATAAATTGCCGATCAAACGGTGGGCCACATGGGTGGTATTGGTCAAAGTCAGCACGCGCTCGAGAGCGCTGGAAATATTTTTCACATGATGAAGGCGTGCGGTGAATGTGAGGTACTCGTTGACGGTCATGTCACGGTAGAGCGGTGGGTTTTCTGGCAACAGCCCCACTCGGCTTTTCACTTCAAAGGGTTGCTCAACGGGATCAAAGCCCTCCACCAAGACACGCCCTGAAGTGGGACGAAGCAAACCGCACATCATACGCAGCGAAGTGGATTTTCCCGCACCGTTAGGACCCAAAAACCCATGCACGACGCCACTATTAATCGTGAAGTCCAATTGTTGAACGGCGGTCACCCCAGGGTAATCTTTGTGGAGCTTTTCTGCTTTGAGCGCCCATGGGGCCGCGTCATGACCGAGCATCTTGGTCTCCTACTGCGCTTGTTTGTTGCCCTCACTGAGATAAACAGTGAAAATACTGAAAGTTAGCTTAATACCTTCCGAAAAGCACGGCATGTCCATTGTAGATACTTTCAAGTCAAGAATTCAAGGGATGACCTCTGTGGTTTTCACCACGCATGTGATTCCTGATGCCGATGGCATCGGCAGCGAAATCAGTCTGTGCATGGCGCTGCGCTCGATGGGCATCAAAGCTGTCTGTGTGAACGACGAGCCTCTACCGTTGCGCTATCGATACATGGATCCCGATCACGTTGTCTTAGGTTCAAATGAATTTGAGCCCAATGTATTTGGCCCTGTGGATTTGTGGATCGTGGTCGACACCAACACCGTTGATCGCGTCTGCCCGATTCTGCAACCGATCATTCGCAAAAATAACAACGTACTTTTTATTGATCATCATCCAGCTCCTCACCTTGAAGGACAAGCTGGCCACTGCGTCGACACCACCGCTGCGGCCACTGGCCAATTGGTGGGTCACATCATTCAAAGCCTCGGCATTCCATTTAATCGCAAACTCGCACTGCCGCTTTATACCGCCATCATCATCGATACAAGTTCCTTCCGTTACCCGAGTGTGTCGGCGGCCACTCACCATCTCGTGGGTGATTTGATGGCGACCGGTATTGCTCCGGGTGAAGCTTACAACGGAATCTACGGTGCCAAGAAGATTGAGCACATGCATTTGCTCGGAACCATTTTGTCGACGGCACAAGCGACGAAGAATGGTGACATCGCCTGGATTCATCTTTCAAAAAATCTGATTAAGCGTTTTGAATCTGACGTGGAAGACACGCACGCGTTCATTAACCATCTTTTGATTCTTGATAATATCAAAGTCGCCTGCATGTTCCGTGACGACGGTGATGCCTTGAAAGTCAGCCTTCGCTCAAGCGGTGAATGGGATGTAGGCCTGTTGGCGCGCCATCTCGGCGGCGGCGGTCACTCGCATTCAGCGGCCACTGTGATTATGAAGAAGGAAGGCGACTCGGTGGATGACCTCATTCACAAGACGGTTGAAAAGATGGAAAAGATCCTGCCGACGCTTAAAGCGTAATTTTTTCATAAATTGTGGGCCTCATGTTCAGATTAGGTTAACCCCCTTCTCTCTTCCCACGTGGCTGACTATAAAGGGCTCATTAAACCTAGGAGCCCCCCCATGAAACTCATCGCTTTGCTTTTCGCATTGACCCTCACGACAGCTGCACAGGCCGAAAGCTTCGACATTTTTGAAGCGCAGTACACCGGCGGCTCAACTCCCACTGTGACAGTTGAATACGCTGCCAACAAACAGCTCGGTCGCGCTTGGGTTGAGATCGTTGTTGATAACGCTGCCCCAGATAGCTCTCTTGGCTACGATGAATATCGCACGAAAGTTGAAGGCCTACGTTTTGATGCTGCTACCAACTCGATCGTGCTCGAGCGTGACGGCCAGTTGATCGAATGCGCGAAATGGAAACGCGGTGGCTTCTTTGGCATCAGCGGCTTCAAGCCGACTGGTTGTAAATTCTCACATCGTTTGATTAAAAAGACAGTGGACGATGGCTTTAACACCTACAAGATTAAAGCTGCGGTTGTGACGTTGACGATTTTGTAACAAAAATCTTACAGGCGTTTCCACCAGTGGAAACGCCTACACTTTTAATTAATTTCTGATATTTAGCCGATCGGACTTTGGAGAGCTTACTCTTCCTTCACCGGCTTCACTCCCGCCCACGCGCGCAGCTGATTCTTAAACAATCGCTCGTTGTACTTAAGTCCCGCACGACGAAGTGCTTTTTTATCCGGCGATAAAAAATCACGATTGGCGACTTTGAAAATCTCTTTGACGTTTCCATTCACATACCACGCGCCATCACTGGGAAGAACTTCACGAAACTGAGGCAGATCAGGCACCACAACGGGACGGCCACCACAAAGTGCACCTAAAGCAGCAGTGGGAAACTTGCTATCCCCTAGAATCCACACCGCACGAGCGGAATGGGTAAAGCCTGCGGTGGTCGCTGCACAGTGATCGCCGATGAACTCTCCGAGATTCTGCTTCTTCTCTTCCACGTACACTTCATCAAATCCCATGAACTTCACATCCACGTTGGCTTCATGGGCCGCCACGATCACCTCTCGCACCTGGCGCTCAGGCGCATCATTCAAGAGAATTAAATGATAGGGGTACTCTCCGGTATGCTGTTCATCGGGCACAATAGGATAATCATCCGTCTTAAATCCAGGATAGATCACTTTTCCATCAAGGAAACCTAAACTGCTGGCAAGAGTCTTCGTGGCAAAGGCCACATTCTTCTCGGCCGCGAGCGCTTTCATTTTTACTTCACGGTGATGATAGCTAAAAATTTTCTTCCAACCTTTGAGTTCAAACTTCTTAGGAGCGAAATCGTACATCCAGGTAAAACGCTGTGTGTGCGCACTCGTCTGAATCGTATGTGCCCAGCCACTGGAAATAATAATCAGCTTATCCACATCTGCTGCGACTTTGATTTGTTTGGCCACTGTCGGCAGCATCCACGCGCGGTCAGGCGTGGGCACAAACGGTGTTGAGTGAATGCGATGGGTTTCGATACGACCGAGGATTTTTCCTGGTGTGTGCGAGAGGCAGTAAATATCCGCCTCATCAAATCCCGCTAGCAACAACTCAAGAAGAAAAACTTCCGGCGTGCGCTCGAGCAAGAAATCGATGGCGAAGGCAACTTTCATGTCAGTATTTTTTGAGTTGGATAATGAGGGCACCGAGCATGAGCAACACACCACCCAAGAGCTGGATGTCGCTGAGTTGTTTGCCCAAGAACACCCAGTTCACGACCACTGCACACAACGGAAAAAACATCTCAACGATGGATGTAAATTTCGCTGGCAAGCGCTGCAGGCCTTTGTAGTAAAGCCAGATCGCCAAAGCACCTGACAGCATGACCATCACACCGATACGCAAATAATCCGTGGCATCCACGAAGATCATCTTCTGGCCCCAGGGCACGAAGAAACACAACGCTACAAATCCCACAAAGAAGCGACCGGCCGACATAGAAGCCGGCTCAAAACCAGCGAGACTGAGTTTTTTACCGAACACTGTACTCGCGCCCCAGCCTAAAACTGAAATCCCTACGAGACCGTAGCCCTGAACAGCAGCGTCTGAAGCCAAGCGATTCGGGTCTGTCCGCACGAGCATCCAGACTTTTTCGACATCAGGCGCGCTGATTAAGACGGCACCCAGAATACAAACCGCGCCCCAGAACAAGAACGGCTTAGGAATCGGCTCTTTTAAAATCAACCATGCCAATATGACGGCGATGACCGGTTGGAATTTTTGCAAGAGAATCACAAGAGATGGATTGAGGAACATGAACGCGCCGGTGAACGCTACCGTGGCGAGAGCACTTCCGCCCGCACCGATAACGAGAAATCCAAAGGCATCACCGAATTTCAATTCACCAATACGCGGAAGCCTCGAAATGAGCCGCGGCAAGAACATGACGGTGAGAATGGCGTGCTCAAAAAACACGATGACGGTGGGGTCAATGCCCTTCTCCACTAGCGGATAGCGGATGAGAGTATCGATGGCCCAAAGCATGCTGGCCAAAATGACAAATATTACACCGGCCACAGTTGCTCGCAGTTTTGAAGGTTCTGGCTAAATTATAGCTGAACCCGGAACGTCTCGAAAACCTCTCGTGCACGGGCAGCGGCCAAACTTTTACGAACTTTCTTACGCGGACCTGACTTTCGCTGCTCTTTGGTCATCTCAATGGCGGGTAAAAGGCCGAAATTGATGTTCGAGGGTGTCGGTTTCTCAATGGTCATGACGTAGTTAACGAGAGCCCCGATCCCTGTTTCCACCGGCCATGACAGCTCTGGCTTGCCTTGAATGCGGAACAACAGCTGACTCGCGACATAGAGACCCATGGACGCTGACTCGGTATAGCCTTCAACTCCCGTGATTTGACCGGCGAAGCTCAGCTCCGGGAACTTGTTGCTGGTCATGCTGGCGTTTAAAAGCCTGCGGCTGTTCAAGAATGAGTTTCGGTGACATGAGCCCAAGTGAATGAACGAGGCTTCTTCAAGACCCGGAATCATCCGGAAGACACGCACCTGCTCTTTGTAGGTCAAACGTGTCTGAAAACCCACCAAGTTAAAGGCGGCGCCGGCCAGGTTCTCTTTGCGTAGTTGCACCACGGCCCACGGTTCGCTGCCGTCAGGAAGCTCAAGGCCAATAGGCTTCATGCACGAAAAGCGTGCCGTCTCCGGTCCACGTTCGGCCATGAGATCGATGGGCAAACAGCTTTCAAAGAATTTCCAGTCTTCGAAATCTTTCGGCGGCACTTTCTCGGCTTTGGCGAGCTCGCCGACAAACAAGTCGTACTGCTCTTTGTTCATGGGCGCATTCAAGTAATCCGCGCGCTCATCCGGCTTACGGTGACGGTCTTTGTAGTAGAGTTTTGAATAATCCAGCGTATCCGCATCCACCACAGGTGCGATGGCATCGTAGAAGTAAATATCTTCAGCGCCGAGGTTCGCCACCATCCACTCTTCCAGCGGTGTGGTGGTCAAAGGGCCGGTGGCCACAATCACATGCTGGCATTCCAGTTCGCGCATCAGTGCCATAGGATCGCCTGCTTCACCGGCGACCACTTTGATGTTTGGATGGGCGTGCAAACGCTTGGTGATTTCCGCAGAAAAAAGTTCGCGATCAACGGCGAGCGCATCGCCCGCTGGAACGGAGGTAACATCCGCGACAGCAAGAACAAGAGATCCCAAAGCGCGCATCTCGGTTTTGAGCAATCCATGGGCCGAGTCCGGATCAAGGGACTTCAGAGAATTCGTGCATACCAATTCCGCGAAGTTTTTGATCTTCTGGGCGGGATTGAGCTTGAGGGTTTTGACCTCAACGAGGGCCACCGACACTCCGCGAGAGGCCAGAAACCAGGCAGCTTCCGAACCAGCAAGGCCGGCACCGATCACCAATACGCGTGTTGTAGTCATTTTTGGTCCTCTTTTCAGATGACCTCTAGCATAATGGGGTCGTTCCCACAACGCGACCGAGGGATTAGGCGTGCAAATACACCTCCATCAAACCCATCACACCATTGCTGATTTCACGGCCATCCGTCAGACGCTCCAGACGGCCTTTGAGCGCCCCGGATTGCATGTTTTTCCCGAGCTTTATCTCACGGGCTACCCGCTAGCCGATCTATGCCTGCAGGCGCCCTTCGTAGCGAGTTACCAGAAATTCCTCAAAGAGATCGATGCCTGGGCCCAGAAATTACCGACGAACTCTGACACCGTGGCGCTTTTAGGTGGGCTGGCCTACCAGCTCGGTGAAGAAGGTGTGCCCGTCAGCATTCGCAATGTGATTTATGAATTGAAGCCCGGGGCTCCACTGCGTCCGCTCTACACCAAACGCCTTTTGCCGAACTATGACATTTTTGATGAGCAGAAATACTTCACCCCCGGCACTGTGCCCGGTGTGTGGGAGTGGCAGGGCCAGCGTTTTGCTTTGATGATCTGCGAAGACATGTGGGCCTCCACTTTTCATCAGCTCGATCCGGCGATGGATCTCGCCAAAATCGGCCCGTTCTCGGCTGTCATCAACCTTTCCGCTTCCCCTTACAACGTCACCAAATCTGAGACTCGCATTGCTCGAGCGCGCACGCTTTCGCATTTGTTAAAAGCGCCGTTTTTGTATGTGAATCGCGTGGGCGGCGAAGACGAAGTGCTGTTTGATGGGCAATCTTTTGTCGTGAACGGCGAAAGTACACTGGCAACGGCGCCGGCCTTTGCGGCCCATACGCTCAGCCTCCCTCTCCCCAGTGGCGCCGAGTACAGTCCAGTGGGGACCACTATTTGTGATAACACCTGGGAGTCTCTATTTGCTCCTCGTTTCTATGC
>JAKFUR010000125.1 GCA_021732585.1 Bacteriovoracaceae bacterium | reverse complement strand
GTCATGAGTACACGAGCGCGTGGCTCTTTCCACTCAAGCTCGCCTTCTTTAACAGCTTTCGCAACCAGGCGTCCAAGCTCCTCATAAGTTTCATGGAGATCGCCGCTCGCCTTCGAGGCGTGGATCATCTTCATGCCGATGGCCGTCGTGCGCCGCAACTCATGCTCGCAGGCCTGTAAAACGCCAATCGCTTTTTTACGCCAAGACTCGTTGTTTGGATCACGCATGGCCGTTATTATGCCTTAAACGGCTCAATCGGCAATGCTCAGAGGCTTTTTTCCCATGCAGCTCAGTCAGGCTTTCAGCAATATCTGGGGCGTCTCACCGGAAGACGACGCGAAAATCAAAGAGGTTTTCGAGGTCTTGCGTGTGAAATACGCAGGTTACCAAGACCCGTGGGGTTTTAATTTAGAGCTTTGCGAAAAAGCTCTCCGCACCATTCTTCCGTTTTATCGCCGCTATTTTAAGGTCCGCGTTTTTGGTCAGGAAAATGTCGGTGATGTTCCCTACTTGGTGGTCTCGAATCACACCGGCCAGATTCCACTTGATGGCATGCTCATCACCATGGCATTTCTCATCGACGTGCAACCTCCGCGAATTTTGCGCGCGATGGTCGAACGCTTCATGGCCCAACTGCCTTTCCTCGGCGACTTTGCGGCACAGACCGGCAGCATTTTGGGCGATCGCGCGAACTGCCAGTATCTTCTCGAACATAACGAATCTATTTTAGTTTTCCCGGAAGGCGTGCGTGGCGTGAGTAAAAACACCACGCAGTTTTATAAAGTGCAAACCTTTACACAGGGCTTTTACAGAATTGCTCTTCAACAGCACACACCGATTCTTCCCATCGCCGTGGTGGGCGCAGAAGAAATGTTTCCCTTCGTGTGGCATGTGAAAAGCCTCGCGAAGCTCTTGAAAGTTCCGGCCATACCTTTAACGGCCAATGCCTTTCCATTGCCCTCACCTATCGACATCCACATTGGTAAACCGATTGTTGTTCCCGACGATCTGTCACACGAAGCTCCGGACAAAGACATCAAAGAGCAAGTAATGCGTATCGAAGGTCAAATCAAAAAAATGCTCGCGGTCGGACTCAAGCACCGCCGTCCTTTCTTTGATGACATTAGAAAACCTCTTTCAAAATTCATTTTGAAGCAGGATCGCGAATGAATATTCTCATCATCGGTATGGCCGGTGGCCTCGCACAGATTACCGCGCGCTTGATGCTCTCAGAAAATCCGACGTGGACTATCATGGGTGTAGACTCACGCTCACTAGACAAAGTCGCGCCGCTGCCAGGTCTCACGACTTTGAGCATGAAGTATTCACGCGGAAACTTTGAAAATATTTTCCGCAGTCATAAGTTCGATGCTGTTCTGCACTTAGGCCGCATCTCGCACAGTTCGAGTGACGCCGAGATGCTCGCTAAGCGCCTTGAGATTTCTGTGATGGGCACCAATCGTATTCTAGATTTGTGTCTACGCTCGGGTGTGAGCAAAGTTATTATTCTTTCGACGTTTCACGTCTACGGCGCACTTCCCGACAATTCAATCTTCCTGACAGAAGACGCTCCCCTCAAAGCGAGTATCAAACATCCTGAGCTGCGCGACGTAGTTGAGATGGATCAGATGTGCGGTCAGTTTATGTGGAAACATCAGAACGAACTCTCCACGGTTGTCTTGCGTCCCTGCAACATCGTCGGCACGCAGATTGAAAACACCATGAGCCGCTACCTCACGACTCCCATGGCCCTGCGTCCGATGGATTACAATCCGTTCTTCCAATTCATCCACGAGTTCGACATGGCCCAGGTGCTTTGCCACTCCATTAGTAAATTGCCGACCGGTACTTACAACGTCGCAGGCAGTGAGTTCATTTCACTGCGTGAAGCCTTGGACATCGCAGGTTCTAAGGGCATGCCTTTCCCTATAATCTTGGCCAAGGGTATGAATGACATTCTTAAGCTGATGAACATTCAAATCCCTGAATATCTTTTGGATTATTTGAAGTTCTCTTGTCTCATCGATAACCAAAGTCTGCGGAAGTACCTGGGTGATGATTTCTTACGCTTTAAATTGCGTGAGACACTGGAACTCATCCGCCTTCGTTGATGACAATTCCAAAACAGAGGTCCTATGCGCGAATTTTACCCTGAGATCGAACCGTTTAATTCTGGGATGCTCAAAGTTGATAATCTGCACACTTTGTACTTTGAGGAAGTCGGTAACCCGAACGGCAAACCCATCGTCTTTGTTCACGGCGGTCCCGGTGGGGGCGTCGATGCGAGTATGCGCCGATTCTTTGATCCGAAGGTGTGGCGCGTGATCTTGTTCGATCAACGAGGCTGCGGAAAATCGACTCCCTTCTCTGAACTCAAAGACAACACCACCTGGGCTTCTATCGATGATATGGAGAAAATTCGCACACACTTAAAAATTGATAAGTGGGCCGTGTTCGGTGGTTCGTGGGGTTCAACCCTAGGTCTCGCCTACGCTATCAAATGCACTGAACGTGTGAATGCTCTCATTCTGCGTGGAATTTTTCTACTCCGGGAAAAAGAAATCCGTTGGTACTACCAAGAAGGCGCCAGCTTTATTTTTCCAGATGCTTGGGCTAAATACATTGCCCCCATTCCACAGACTGAACGCCATGATCTTTTGAATGCTTTCTACAAACGTCTCACCTCGAGCGATACAAAGGTCCGCTCGGAAGCGGCTAAGGCCTGGAGTGTATGGGAAGGTTCAACATCAAAACTTTTCTTTGATCCAAAATTCGTCGAGCGGTTTGCTGACGATGGCTTCGCGGATGCATTCGCACGCATCGAGTGTCATTACTTCGTGAACAAGGGCTTCTTTGAGGAAGACGGCTGGTTGCTGAAGAACGTGGCCAAGCTTCGCCACATCCCCACCTGGATCGTGCAAGGCCGCTATGACGTGGTATGCCCTGCGACTTCAGCCTACGAGCTCCACGAGGCGTGGCCGGAATCTCAACTGCATATTATCCCGGATGCCGGCCATTCAGCGTCTGAGCCTGGGATTAAGTCCAAATTGATCGAAGCCACGGATTATTTTGGGAAGCAGTCGTTGACTTGACTCACTGCGCTTTTTAGAATCGCTAAACATGCCCGGGTGGCGAAATGGTAGACGCAGAGGATTCAAAATCCTCCGACTAATCATCGTGGGGGTTCGAGTCCCTTCCCGGGCACCATTTAAATAAAAACAACCACCGCAAGGTGGTTTTTTTGTTTAAACCGTCTGAGAAGGGACGAGAAGACGAAAACTCCGGCCAGCAACGCAGGCTGAGCGAGCGTGAGGCGAGCGAAAGGAGTTTGAGGAGAGGCCACGCAGATCATGAGCTGGATGCGAATGATCGTAGTGGCCGAGTCCCTTCCCGGGCACCATTTAAATTTTTACCCCAGTCCAAGTGTAGTCCCTATCCCAGACCCCATTAAATCTTTTGCAGTCCGCACTAAAAATAAACACAACATCATCAGTTGAATAAATGTCCGACATGATTCCAGTCACAACATTTGATTCCAAAGAAAGGTTAAGAAGCTCCCCCCTGACCCCGTCATCTCCTAATATAAAATGGCCTGTTAAGTTACCAGACACAGCATCACGATAGAAAAAGGCTCTTGTGCCCTCTCCGTTATTTACCATATAACCAACATACTCTCCCGCAAGGTCATCGACTGTGCAGTCAGCGAAGCTCGTATTTGCAGACAGAAAAAATACACATACACAAATAGCACCTAGAAAATTCTTGAGAGGTTTAAACCCGGTTGTTAAGTTCATAATCAGTCTTTTAAATCCGTTTTATGTAGGCCGACTTTAGTTTCAAGTTACAGGCACCATTTCTTCCTAATTCACATCCTTCACCGAGCACTTCACTTCTTCATTCATGAATCTTCCTTTGTGCTTCACGATCAAATCCCCTTTCATCATCCCAGCACCATGCCTTCCAGCAATGTTAAGCCTTGTCGAGTTAAAGGGCCCTTGGCAGCCATCTATTTCATGGACCGTGAAAACGGCGATGATATCAGTTATCGTTTCATCACCGTTTGTCCCGGCGCTCATGTCCACTTCAAGACAAGAATTGCGGCTCGTATCCCCAGACATTGAGTAGAGTTTCTTATTCTTATTTACCACCGTGACCTTCGAGTACTTGTCATCAAACCCGTCATAGATGAAAGTGGCCGAGAGGCCTGCACCATCAACCGCAGCACACTGAATCAACGTGTGTGATCTGGCATGAGCGAAAGTAGTCAGTAGCATTAATCCAATAAATAGTTTCATTTCAAACTCCGGTTTCTTAGTTGAGTGCCAAATCTTTTACGACGAGTGTCTCGCATTTCCCCGCGCGACGTAATACATCGATTCCGAAGTAGATGTCGTTTTCTTCTGAATTCATTTGTTCTTCAAATTCCGCTCTCACGACCACGACAAAGGAAGACACACCGTCTTGCTTGCGAGCACTTGTGATAAATGTCTCTGAAACGGGTTTGCCAAGTTTCAGAGTTTGTTTCTGAGCGGATAGAATCGCAGCGTTGTAGCAAGGAAGCTTAAGCGCTTCAGGGACAAAAATCCCCGCCTGGGCAAGTGATGAGATGAGAAGTATGCCTATTGTAAGAGTCGTTTTCATGAGTGCTCCTTTCAAATGTTATGGAAACACTCATAGATCAGAAGGCCAGTGGGTGCATGGAATTTTATAGCAAGCACTACTTTCTACAGGGATTTTTGCGGAAACGTTAGGCAGTGTGAACACAGCAAACACTCGAGACCTAATCCACACACACCTTACGAACGACCTGGGCCAATTTTTTTGCGGTGGTGCCTTCTTGATCGGATTTGCGTTTGATGAGGTAGACGAAGTCTTGGCGCTTCGGAAACTCCTTAGGAAGTTTCATCTGCTCAAGTTGAAACGTCGGCTTCACCACCTGATTATGCAAACGAGCGATGAAACTTGGTATGTAAGCGACAGCTAAACCTTCCCGGCATAGCCCTAGTGCCGTTTCCATCAAGCTGACGTGGTACGGAATCGAGCGTGGAAATGCGTTATCTGGCCAGCCATCAAGTCCACGAACCTTGTTCGGAGATCCTTCAATCGGACCCAAGGGAGCAGCGAATGGAATATCTGCCAAAGAGGCATGGTTCCAAAGCTTTTGCTTTCCAAAGAGTCCCATCTTTATTTCCTGAACTTTTAGAAAGTCGAGTTCGGGATGGGGAATAGGAATATAAGTGAGTGCGAAGTCGGCCTTGCCTTCGGCCACCGCCTGCTCCATTTTTCCAGGCGTCATCTCCGAAATGTCGCAGCGATAATCCGAGAAGTTCTCCCGAATCGCCTGGGTCACGAAGTAGGTAGAAAAAACTTCGAAGGTCGCTATCCGTAAATGCTTGCTACCCGCTGCGATTATCTTTTTTTCTTTGATCTCATCAATCCTGCGGATGATGTCCGTGAGCTCGGGAGCGATCGAGCGCGCATAGTCGGTGAGGATGATGCCACGGCCGTGAGGAAGCAGCAGAGTCTCCCCGACTTCCGTCTCAAAGACCTTCATGGCCTTAGAAAAAGCCGCTGGTGAAATCTGGTGGAGTTCGGCGGCCCGGGAAAGATTTCCAGTGTTGGCGAGTGAGAGAAAGTAGCGGATTCGATTAGTATCCATAAGTTAACGAATCTTAGCTTTTTTGATCTTTTAATTCAACGTCTAGTTCTCTACTTTCATCCTCGAGCCCAACCAAGGAAGTCCCATGAAACGTCTCGCCGTCCTCTTTTTTAGCCTCTCGGCCCATGCTGGCGGGGTGACTTGTGTCTACCAGGAAGTGCAGTGTAATTTCAGCGGCCATCACTACGTTTGCAAGACCGACAACTTGCCCAACCGCTCCTACTTCTACTGCTCTCCGACTGACGTGAGCCGCCCTGCTCAAGAGCCGTCAACTGGCTTCGCCTGTGCCGATTGCTACAGCATGCCTCACCCAACACCTGCTTGCGTCGCCTGTGGCTGCCCTCCACGGAGTGCCTTCTGTGGTGCTTGGTAAAGATTTTGTTGGATGATTTTTAAAACAAAAATATTTTGGAGAATATATGAAAATTTTAATGCTACTTGCTCTAGGAATAACCTCATCGGTCATCGCCAGCGAACCGAATTACAGCCATGGGTTCTGCGTTGAAGAAGGAAAACAGCTGAGTCGTGAAAATGCTTTTCTTACTGTAAATGGATCTACCATCAACGATGATTTATACTTTATGCAAGAGGACAATCATGACTTCTTCGATCCTCAAGGGCAGCTTACAACTCTGAGCGCATTCAACTGGGGAGGTGCCCTGCGTTTGCAGAAAACGCAGGTTCACAGCAACGGAACATTCTCCGCCACGTACGAGAATCATCTCCATGGGCATAACGTTCCGGAGACGATGCTTTTGTGTGTGGTCGATGGCGGCGAACCCTTTATGGTCGAAGGGTCAGCAAGGTTTAGCTTCTGGAGCTCAGTAGACTATTGCAAGGGGGCACGTAACGTGGCAGATACAAGCGCCCAACAGCAATGCGCTCCTCGTGGATTTCGTAGGACCGCAGACTTTGTTGAAAAGATCATTTATGCCCCCAGCAAGTGCATCGCGAGCGCTGAGTACGTTTGCGAGGAGTAGCTAGGATTCGCTAGACTTAAATTGCCTCCCCATTATAGCATTAAACAATATTTATAATGTGGGAGGCTTATGTCGAACGAATCTTCACTGCTCTATCGTTTCCTAGCTCGCGTGGAACGGGCCGGTAATGCGCTTCCGCATCCCGCGCTGATGTTCTTAATCCTCATGTTTGTGGTCATCATCCTTTCAGCAATCTTCTCTGTCATGGGTATCACTGCACTTCACCCGGTTTCGAAAGACACGCTTACAGCCGTCAACCTATTCTCCGCACACGGTTTGCGCACCATCATCGTAGACATGGTGAAGAACTACACCGGCTTTGCTCCCTTGGGCACAGTACTCGTGGCGATGTTGGGCTTCAGTATCGCAGAGAAAAGCGGATTGCTCTCCACTCTCTTACGTCTTTTGGTTCTTAAATCACCCAAGGCCCTTCTTGTGCCAGCCGTTCTCTTGGCCGGTGTCATGTCTCACACCGGTGGTGACATTGGTTATGTCCTCTTGATTCCTCTCGCAGGTCTGACGTTCCACAGCGCGGGCCTCAATCCCATTGCCGGTATCGCTATCTGTTTCGCGGGTGTTTCGGGTGGCTTTGCCGCCAACATTCTTCTCAGCACCGCGGATCCACTCTTGTCCGGCATTTCACAAGAAGCCGCACGTATTCTCAATAAGGAGTATGTGGTGAGCCCACTCTCGAACTACTACTTCATGGCGACGTCATCACTTCTCATCATCGGCATGGGGACATTGATCGCAAACAAGATCACCATTCCATTCTTGGGTGAATACAAAGGTGAGAGTCCTCGTGGGGCCCTTGAGAAGCTTAGTGCCGGCGAAAAAAGTGGCCTTCTGTGGTCAGGCCTCGTGGCTTTGGGCCTTGTTCTATTCCTTCTCGCAGGCTTAGTTCCAGCTGACGGTTACTTGCGGGATCCCGCCATGCCGGACTTCCTGCATTCAGCTGCCTTGAAAGGCGTCGTGGCGATCATCTTCTTGTTCGGTGCACTTCCAGGTCTCGCCTTTGGTTTTGCGTCGAAGACATTTAAAAATCAAAACGATGTGGTGAAAGCCATGCAAGAGGCCATGGTTACCATGGCGCCGTACTTGGTGATGGTGTTCTTCGCGGCTCAATTCATTCAGCTCTTCAGCATTTCAAACATGGGTCTCATCATGGCGGTGAAGGGCTCAGAGGTATTGCGTGCGCTAGAACTTGGCCCGATTCCTCTCATGCTCGGCTTCATCCTTCTCACTGTGCTTTTGGATCTTGTGATTGGTTCTGCGTCGGCGAAGTGGGCCTTGATGGCGCCGATCTTCGTACCCATGTTCATGCTCTTGGGCGTGTCACCGGAGCTAAGCCAAGCCTCTTACCGCATTGCTGACTCTGTGGTGAATATTATCTCGCCACTCATGCCATACTTTCCATTGATCTTAGCGTTCACGAATAAATACGATCCCAAAGCCAACATCGGCACAGTAATCGCCTTGATGCTTCCTTACTCTATGGGCTTTTTGATTTCTTGGTCTCTCATGCTGTTTGCATGGATCACGTTCAACTTGCCACTGGGCCCCGGAGCATTGCTCAAGTACATTCTCCCCTGAGCTGTGCTTCAGGAGTTCATAAAGCTTTGCTTGAGGATCTTTTGCTGTACGAAAAGGTAAGATAGCACTGCGAGTTCGAGAAAAATATGGAACTGGGCAAACCACAGATAGCGGTTCCTCCATAGCACGTGGTCACCCGCAATTTGTAATCCGCAGGCCATGCAAAGTCCTATGGAAAATGGGATTATTATCCAGAGAGCTGAGGCTTTTTGCCCAGTATCAATGCGCACCATCGCCGGGATCCAGAAGATCCAAACGAGATAGTGAACAAGCTGTAAAAAAACCAGCAACTTGGTCGAGTCCGGACTAAAGGAAGTGATAAAACTTCCGATGACAGTAGCCGTGATCACAGTGGCTAAGATTTTTTTGTGATGAGGAAACATTGCTGCCATGATGAAAATCGTGATCACGTTATGGATAAAGATGAGAGAGAAACTGAACGGCATGGGATTGAGGATTGCCAAGGTACAAAGTGGAACGACAAGTATCCAAACCGTAAGGCGTTGCCAAATGAAGTATGGCCTTTGAATTGGAAAAATAGTCATCGCAAAAATACTTGAGAACCCCACAAACGGGATCCAGGCTCGTTCTAAATTGAAGCAGAGAATGAGGAGAAGCAACGAATAAACTATCACTAAGGACTTAGCACTCCATGCAAGTTCCGGCTTCAGGAACAGGTACTTAAAATCTCCAACAATGTGCGGAATCCCGAAAAGCATAGTTCCAAAGATAGAAACCTGGAGCGGCATACTAAGTGATGCTGCCAGTGCTGACATGATCAGTCCGATGCTAATCGCAATCATGCCCGTTCCTTTTTTCCTTACCAACTTCTTTGCAGCGTATCTTCGAACCCTGCGACGCCTTTGTTTGTGACCAACTCACCGTAGAGATAGGGATTGGTTGCACGGTTCCCATATTCCAAATCCCACACTGCGGCCGTGAGCCATTTCCAAGAACCATGGTAGTGAAAGGCATTTTCACTAGAGCCACCGAAGACTGATTTTTTTGTCAGCGGCCAGAAGTGCTTTGCTTCAAGCTGAGCTCCGTAACTCTTAAGAATGATCTTTTGTTTCTGCTCGACCGGAGCTTGGTCATAAAGTTTATGTGTAATGTCCGAAGACACAATCGTGTCCTGATCCGCATGAACAACAGTCACTCTCGTTTCTCTTGGAAGTGCCTTCCATGAAGCCTCATCAAGGCCTGCGGGCTGAAACAACATCACTGAGTTGGGTTTAACCGCTAGGTTTTGGATGAAGGCTTGGCCAGAGGCGACTCCGGCAACGTACGCGCCCTTAGAATGGCCAGAAAAGACCACTTCCCCGTCGGCAATCGTCAGTCCGAGTTTTTCAATGGCACAGCTTGTGAGCCTGACAAAATCATGGCCCATGCGAACCCAGTCTTGATCAAAGAAACCTTTGTCGTACTGAGGGTGCACCGCGATCGCGCCCTTACCGGCCAGGTGTCGCAATGTTTGCTCGTAGTGCTCAAAGCCTAAAGCTTGCCCGTGCCCATAGATCACCAAAGGCAACGCTTGGCCGGTCAGAGAACGCGGATAGGTCACCACGACATCTCGCCCATCACAGCGGACGTCCTTGCGCTCCACTTCGTAGGCGTAGATTTTACTTCCAGGATGATCGGAAGAGATGGGTGACCCAGGAAGCCCCTGGGCCATCACAGAAAATGAGATGAAGCTAAAAAGCAATACCGTTTTCATTACGGGTATGTGCAGCCAGCTTGTGGAGTCATGCGAAGCTTCGAAACGTCCATCTGCTCAGCAGCGAGTGCAACAGCTTCTTCGTAAAGTTCTGCAGAAAGAGTTGGCGTCTTTGAGAGGATGTACAGTGAAAGCAAGCTCGGATCGCTGACGACAGCAAAACGATAATCTACATCCAATCCGATAATCCAGTATTGACCTTTGTGAGGAAGTCCAAAATCAACAGTGAACTGGGCGTTTGAGCTTGGATCATTGTTGGTAGCAAAGCCGCGAATCTCTCTCAGTTCGCCGGTCGCCGGCTCGTTGCAAGAATTGTAAACGTCCACGCGCCCTTGGCCTAATGAAAGGACTTGGCGAGAGCACATGCAGTTGCCTTCAAAGATCAGAGGATTGCGAGCGATCTGATACCAAGTACCGAGATAGCGCTCGACTTCAACATAAGGAACAGTACGCAGCTGAGCATGGGCCTGCTGGGCAAAACCGCAAAGGATAAAAGCGAAAGCCAAGAGTGTACGATGGGAAAGCATGACTAAACCTCCGTGATATTCATGTTGATAGAAGTATAGGTAAGCAAAAATAAAACAAAAAGACCACTCAAGCCTGGCCTTGCACCGTGCTGCATTGCCTCACTATTTTTTCCAAACAGGATATTTGTTAAACCGGTCGTCCCATGAAGGATGCTTACGATAAAAGAACTCGAAGCGGACCGCCGGGTCTTTGGCGAAAGCTTCGTCAGTTTTGAGTTTCTTTTCAAATTCATCACGAATGGCCCCGTCTTTGAGCATCTCATGAGCGACATCTTCTGCGACGTAATCTTCCATGTATTCTTTGGCTTCAAAAATTTTGTTAAAAAATCCCCAAGATACAAATGAGTCTTTAGCAGTTGGCTCAAAGAATTCAACTACCAGTCGTGCTTTCGGTTGTTGAATGGGAACAAAAATCAGATCAGCAGCTTCAGCAACATCCTCTGGCTTCCAACTCCCTTCAACGATCAATGTCTGATGTCCTTCGATGGACGTTGGAGAAAATTGTGTTTTAGTGGCCCGAAAAACTTGCGTACTTGCTGGCAAAGGCTTTTTCCACTTTCTGTGTTGAATGCCATGTGGAGCGAGGCGCGGTAAAATCCAACTGGCATCCTGCGCTTGAATGAAATAGCCCAGTTCAGGTGCCACCGTTTCTAGGCCAGGAACAAGTTCCTCATAAAAAGGCACTTTCCAAGTCTGCGGCACTTCTGGAAAGTACTTGATCACATTTCCACCAGAGATTTCAGATTTTTTGATCGTGTACCTGTAGCCTGCAAATTCAAGCGGACGAGATTTCTCAGTGCGCGTGTAGCTCAGCGCTAGTTTTTGCCCGGCAATGCTTTTCTGATCTGCCGCCAGCGCTATTTTTCTCCACTATTTTCCCTTCTCCTGCGCGATTTCAAGTGATGAAATGACGGTGCTGATATGAGTTCTCACCCGTGT
>JAKFUR010000046.1 GCA_021732585.1 Bacteriovoracaceae bacterium | reverse complement strand
CGAGGACTTGTTTTTTGTTGGGGTAAACTTTCCCCATTTTGTGCATGGAAAAGATAATTTCTTTATCAGACATAATGGCCACCTTTTGAGAGTGGCCCATTTAAGCAGGTTAGCTCGATTTGAGCAACTGGAACACCAATCCCGTCAGGAACAAGAAGTAGGAACCCGCGAAAAACACGAGGAGAAAAACCAATTTCAGCCCCTCACCCAGCTTTATAAGCTTCTGCAGACACTCCTCGCGCAAAAACCAGGCCTCCTGCAGAAGAATCTGCGCTTCGCGTCCCAAGGCACCACCCTGCTTTTGATAAAGCCCGGCGAGCTCCACAACACGTTGAACCAGAGGCATGAGAAGCGGGCCCGCTAGATCTGGTAAACGTTCTAACTTCGCTTCACTCAAGACTTGCCCGGTGGGAAGGCCCGCGCCACTCAACGAGCGCAACACATAAAGCCCCTCGAGAAGTTCTGAAAAACCACGCAAGCGACGATGAGCGACTAAAATCAACACCGGACGAAAAAGCGCCAGACCTGTGAACTGCAAAATCCCCATCAGTGCATAAATATAAACCGGCATGCCATTGGCTAGAATATCCCCCGTCACAAAAACAAAGGCCCAGGTGATGACAATAAAAAGCGCGAATTGCGCCCAGGCCGCATAGGTAATCCCCTGCCAGCGCTGATCAAAGGCGCGCTCCTTAGCAAGACCATCACGCCACTCCCATAAAAGCTCGCGAGGAAAACTTCCGAAGGAGCGCGCGTGACGAAGACCCCCTTCAGCAAGCCTGCCGAAAAATTTAAACTGCGGAACCTCACCTAAACTTGTGAGGGCCGCACCCGTTCCACTCGCAAGCTGCCAACTCTGCAACCAACGATTCAGCGCTTCCGCCGGATCACTTCGCCGCATGAAACTCGGTAGCAGTTTTTCATTGAGCCAGAGCCCCGCAGCGAGCCACGAAAGTGGCGCTAGGAGCAGCAAATGCATAACCAAAATCCCTCCCTTCGTTGACTTTGCGCACAAAGTCATTTAGAACCTAAGCATGTCTTCAGTTCAAGTTGTCACGCCAGGTAGTGCACCGTCTTCAGGGCCCTCAGCTTTGGAGCAATTTCTTTCATCTTTGAAACGCACACGCTCAACCAAGACCCTCGCCCTTCATCAAAAACGACTTCAGTACTTGGCGCAAAACTTTGATCCTTTCGCCGGCTCGATGGATAGCGAGTGCCAACAGATTCTTGCTCACTACAAACTCGAATTAGACGCGCAGGATCCCTTCCGCTTCACCAACTTGGTTTTGCAGATGCTCGACGCTTTGGAAGAAAGGAGCCGAGGCAGCGCTTCGGTTTAATCATGGTTCCTCGCTGCGCGCTCCACCCCATCTCCATCAAACTTATGCGCCAAGGCCATCCTTGGGTGACTCTCGATGCCTTCTCTCGCCGTTTTCCGCGAGAAGCAAAATTCGTGGTGGGCCAAGACGAACGCCGCATGGATATCGGCGTGCTGTTGCATGACCCCGATCACAAAGTGGTGCGCGGACGTCTGTGGAGCATTACTCGTCCTTGGGATGAAAAACTTTTCTGGAAAGAAGTCGAAGAGCGTTTGATTCAAGCGCGCTCAGTTCGTGTGCAGCTCGAAAGTTTTAAGGCGCGCAATGATCGCTACTGGATTTTTGGCGAGGCCGATAATTTGCCAGGGCTCATGCTGGTGCAACTGGCTGATCGTTTCATCGTGCAGTTCTATGCTCTTTGCTGGCGTGACATGTTCCTCGAACTCAAGCCTCTCTTGTTGAAACATTTTCCTGAGATCAAAGAAGAGAATCTGTGGATTCAAACCCGCTCGGAAGATGGCAGCGGTCAGAAAGCGCCCACGCTGTGGAATGGCGCGGACAAAGTAGAAACCTTTGAAGTGCAAGAAGACGGCATCAACATCATCGCTCGTCTCGGTGAAGCCTATGACTACGGGCTTTATCCGGATATGGCGGCCGTGCGTTTCGCGCTCAAACCAGAACTCACTAATCGCAAAAAAGTTTTGAATCTTTACAGCTATACCGGCGCCTTCTCACTACAAGCACTTCACCTCGGTGCTGAAGAAGTGGTTTCGGTGGATTTGTCAGGGAAATACTTGGGTTGGTTGGAAGAAAATCTCACCAAGAATAAATTCGCCGGCAAGCACCGCTCACTGAAAATGCCGGTGGAAGAAGCTTTGCGCCTTTTGAAAGCAGAAGGTCATCAATTCGACGCAATCATTTCTGATCCGCCCAGTGCTTCGAGTGATGGCAACAAACGCACCTCTGCACTGCAGGCCTACGAGAAACAGTGGGGCGATCTGCAAGACCTCCTCGCTCCGAAGGGCTGGCTGTTGAGTTTCTTGAACACTCACACCGTGAGCCCAACGAAGTTCGATGCGCACTTGAAAGGTCTCCCAGGCAATCGACTGAAGATTTCCAAGCGCCTGGGGCTCAAAGATGATTGCCCGACGTTCAAAGGCTTTCATGAAGGCAATTATCTGAAAGGTACGCTGTGGGTATGATTGAAGTCACAGGTCTCTCAAAAACATTCAAAGTTTCCACCAAAGAGCCGGGCCTCATGGGTTCTTTGCGCGGTCTCGTTAAACGTAAGTACATCACCAAAGCCGCGCTCCAAAACGTCTCACTCAAAGTGCAGCAAGGTGAAATGGTCGGTTTGATCGGTGCCAATGGTGCCGGCAAAACCACCCTCGTCAAAATTCTCGCAGGCATCATCCATCCGACAGAGGGCCAAGTTAGTGTACTCGGCCATAATCCGTGGGATCGCAACGATCAGTTGCGCCGTCAGATGGCGCTCATCATGGGGCAGAAAGCGCAGCTTTGGTATGACCTTCCAGCGCTTGATTCCTATATGTTGTTGAAAGAAATTTATCAGATTCCGGACGCACTTTATAAACAGCAGATTGAATTCCTCTCTGATGTTTTGCAGATCAAAGACCAGCTCAAAGTCCAAGTGAGAAAACTCTCCTTGGGCGAACGTATGAAAGTCGAACTGATGGGCGCCCTTCTTCATCGCCCGAATGTGGTTTATTTAGATGAGCCCACAATCGGTTTGGATTTGATGGCACAAAAAGCCGTTCGCAAGTTTCTTAAAGACTATCAACGCGAATTCAAACCTATCATTCTTTTGACGTCACACTATATGGAAGACATCAAAGAGCTTTGCCCGCGCGTGGTGCTGATTAAATCCGGCGGACTCATTTATGACGGCGCGCTGACCACCATCCAAAAACAATTCGGTGAGCGCAAAAAGCTTGTTCTCACCTTTGAAGAAAAACTCACCGCCCTGCCTGAGTTCCCCGCGGAGCTCGGCCTTCTCGAGATGAGTGAAAACAAACTCAGCCTCACCACCTCGCGCGCGCTACTGAATAGCGCGATGGATGTCTTGCTGAAAAAATTCCAACCACAAGACGTCACCATTCAAGACCCACCGATCGAAGAAGTCATCGAGGACTTCTTGCAGAAAGGACGGGCATGAGCTGGCCCGCGCGCGTTGTCTCCACGGAGCTTCGCAAGATCCTCGCCTACCGCTCTGATTTCTGGGTGAACTTTCTTGGCCAAACCATCATTCAGCTCTTTATTGCGCGTGCCTTGTGGCAGTCGATTTTTGAGAGCAATGGCCAGACTGAGATCGGCGGCTTTACCCTGAGCCAGATGACACTTTATTACTTGCTGGCGCCTCTCACCATCAAGATTCTCATGGGCGAGAATATCGGATTCTTTTCACGGGAAATTTATGACGGTGGATTGAACCGCTACCTGGTGTGGCCTTTACCACCCATCGGTTACAAGCTGCTCACCTATCTCACCTACTCAGCATTTTATACGGCCCAACTGGCACTGCTCTACACCTTCGCACGCTTTTTCTTAGATGACCGACCTTACGAATTAAGTGAATTTCTGCGTCTCATCGCAGGGCTTGGTTATATCCTCGTTGCAGCCATTGGTTATTTCTGCATGATGTGCCTTTGCGAACTGGTGGCCTTCTGGGCGGACAACACCTGGTCACTGGGCGTGATGTTAAGATTTGTCGCTGGATTTCTTGGGGGAACTTTCCTTCCACTGAGCTTTTATCCCGAGACGCTGCGAGAGATTATTCAGTACCTCCCTTTTGCTGCGTTTATTAGTGGCCCGGTGAATCTCATTCTTGGCCGCTCGACTCCCATGGAAGCCCTGCAATCCTTTGTTGTGATGCTGGTCTGGTTGCCTATTTTGGGTCTAGCGGTGCGGGCGTTGTGGAAGAAAGGTAATCTACAATATACCGGAGTTGGGATGTGAGATACCTACGCCTCTATCTCCATTTTTTGCGTTTCTCATTCAGCCGGGCCATGGAGTTCCGGTTGGATTTCTTTTTTAAGATCATCATGGACTGCATGTTCTATGTGGTGAACCTGGGCTTCTATAAAATCCTCTTCCTCACCACTCCTATGCTCGCCGGCTGGAGTGAAGACCAGACCATGGTGTTTGTTTCGAGCTATCTCTTAGTCGATGCGCTTCATATGACGGTGTTCGCCAGCAATATGTGGATGATTCCGTTTTCTATTAATCGTGGTGATCTGGATTCCTATCTCACGCGTCCGGTGAGCACGCTCTTTTTTGTGTCGCTGAGAGACTTTGCCGCGAACTCCTTTATCAATCTCCTCATGGCGATTGGGATCTTTGCTTACACTCTGATGAATCTTAAAGCTCCCTACACCACCGGACAATTGCTGTTTTATGTTGGCTGTATCCTCAATGGCTGGCTCCTGCATTATGTGCTGCAGATGATTTTCATCATCCCCGTTTTCTGGACACAAAGTAGCCGCGGTTTCAGCGATTTCTTTTTCAGCATGGGTGTGGCCATCGAGCGGCCGGATTTGGTTTATCGTGGTGTGCTTCGATGGCTTCTTACTTTAGTGCTTCCGTTTGCTTTGATCGTCAGTTTCCCTGCGCGATTGTTCTTTGGTCCAGAAACACCGCACCTCTTCTTGCATCTAGTTTTTGTCACACTCGCTGCGTGGGGCTTTATGTTATGGTTTTGGAAGAAAGGACTAAGGGCGTATTCAAGTGCATCCAGTTAAACTCATTCGCAATTTCTACATCTGGTGGTTCATTCTGATCTTCGGAATGATGCCGCTTTTTCAAGGGCCACTTGCCCTCGAGCCTTCAGAGAATTGGCTGAAAAACCTGCAGAGTTTTATTGTGATCATGTGGGGCATTGGTGTGCTGACGGGCTTTCAGTTGGTGATGGCGAAGATCATGCCGAAGAACTGGCGGATCGCTCAACGAATCATGGCGACACAATCTCTCACCCGCTACACCCCGTTTGTCTGTGTGGTGGTGGTTGGGATTTCTATCGCGATGCTGTGGCAGTTTGTGTAACTTGCTGCTCACTTTAAAAAAATTATTTTATTAACGAATAATCCGCCAGTATTACTTCATCTTCATTTTTATAAATGTAGGCTTCAATTTTTGAATCTTCTTGAGGACATGTAGGAATCAGACCATATTTAACAAAGCAGTTGCCCTGCTTATTGTACCTATTACATCCATATTTAACTGTTCTAAGCATTTTATTAGAGCACAAAGAGCTTGAGTCTTCATTCATCGTAGTAAGCGTTAATTGATTATAGCGGCCGGCCCTCTGAACATTTAATTTCACCCCATTAATTTGAACACAACTTTTCACTTTAACGATAGCCACACATTTATCCTTGAGTGAGGTATCTTTAAAAAATTTCGTGCGGGGAGTTTCTGCGCTTGAGCTTACTGCGAATATGAATGAGATAAAAAAGATGCTGGATTTAATATTGCGTTCCATAATTTAGCATCCTATCACTACTTTTATTATCAACGGTAAGATCGTCCGGAACATTTAGGAAGCATTTTTAGCTCAAACTACAACGCATAGTTTATCCGCAGCGGTGGTAAACCCAAAACTCATCTCAAAAATAGTCAGATGCTAGGCGACGAGGAGTAAGCGCGGAGGCGTGCTGCCTGCACGCCGCACAAGCGCACGACGAAGACAACGAAGCAGATGGCTGTTTTTCAGATGAGTTTAGAAAGCCTGGATCTTGCCGGTCAAAATATCCCAAAACATTCTGAAATCTCCCATCAACGAATAGATAGGATGCTTGAATGTAGCGGGGCGATTCTTTTCGACGATGAAATGTCCGTACCAGGCGAAACCGTATCCCATTAAAGGCACGAGCCACAACAGCCACCAGTTGCCGGTGAAAAAAATGGCAAAGATAAGTACGATGACAAAGCTTGTGCCAATAAAGTGAAGGCGACGGTTTTGAAGATTAGAATGCTCACCCAGGTAGAAAGGATAGAAGTCTTCAAATGTTTTAAATTTCATGCCTACCTCCATTTCCTTTATTGTGCCCATCTAAGCCCTACGCAGCAAGCCCCTAAATGCTCAATACTATTAAGGCCTTCTTTATACCTCATTAATTTACTCAAGGGATTACCCGACTATTCCGATAAGCTCACTGATGAAAAAAGCACTTATACTTCTCATTATGGCCCAGGCGTTGACTGTCTCTGCAAAGGACTGCGCTCATTGCGTGACAACACCTACATGGCTCTCCATCTTTAACCCCTTCAGCTTGCCCGCAGTGCCTGCCCCTGAGCCACTGATCGAGATTCGCACGCCGACGCTCGCACGAGATTCTGGTGCTTCCTATTGTCGTCGTAACACTGAAGTTGTGGATACTATCGTCTTTCACCACACACAAACGCCCTCGACCTCCACGGTTCAGAACATCAATACCTTGCATCTTGATCGCGGTAGTGCAGCTGACCCGTGGCTGATGATTGGTTACCACTACACCATCAACTCTCCCTACGCCGGCGGCACAGTTCCTTCTCCGGTAGTGAACCAAGGTCGTCCGTTTAACTTAGCTGGTAGCCACGCAGGAACCAACGCTTATAAACCGGCCGGTGCCGAGACAAGAAGGCTGATGGCGCTTGATGGAGCCATGAGATGTGGCAGGGCCACCGGCCCTCTCACTGAAGCAAGTGATAAATTTCGAGATGGACTCGTTAAGGCCAACTACAACACTGTCGCCATCGCTCTTATTGGTAACTACGCTAAACGTACCACCGAAAACCCTGGTGGTTGGCGCGCTAACAGTCCACGCTACCCAAGCGCATCCACTATCGAAATGGCGGGTAAACTTGCCTGCGAACTCCAGCGCCAGCACCCAAGATTGACAACAATCAAGTGGCACAGTTTTTACAATGCGACTGATTGCCCAGGTCTCGTCAAAGACAGAATCCCACAAATTAAAGCCGTAGCAGCGAGGTTCGGATGTACATTCAACTAAGTATTCTCGCAGGGCTTCTTTGCACAACACTTGCTTGGGCACAGCCTCAGCAAACCGAGATGAAAGAGCTCTTTGCAAAGTATGACCAGATTATAGAAGGCAAGAAAGACGTAAAGGCCCTAGACGTATTCACGAAAAAATTCGTCGACGAAGCCGGCGGTGAAAAATCACTCACTGAAGGCTGGGATAAGACAAAAAAAGTTGTCTACGACTTGAGTATCAAGCCTAGTCGCAGTAACAAAGATCTCGCTTATATCCAACGCGTTCCTGCGGGCTCAAAACAGAAAGCTCACTCTTCATTCATCGTTGTGAAGGAGCAGGGCCAGTGGCGCATTGAAGGAACCATCGAAGATGAATAGTAAAATAGTCTTCGTTCTTCTATTTCTTGGCATCAGCTGTGGCAAAATTGAGCAAATCCAAGACAGCTTTATTGCAATTTCTGGCAATAATGATCTGACCATGGTGGATGTCCGTATTGGTTCAATCTATCGCAATGATCCGGCGGCCAATCCTCAGGGCTATGACTTCATCGAGTTTGAGAACACCCAGTATCGTCTCGGGACAGTCAGTAGTGAAATAGCCCCCGAGGTCGCAAAGCTTCCTCGAGGACAATTAGTGCAAGTCTATTTCAAGGGACAGTTTGTGAGACGTTCCGGTGTTTCAACCACCAACCCAACCGTTGAATTCGACGTGATCGATCTCACCGGTATCACTAAGAAATAGTTACTGTAAATTTTCCCATTTATCGAAGCAGGTAACGCTCCAGCCTAAGAGGTCCTTCTCTACAGCTGCAGGATTAAGAAGCTTTGAAGTCTCACGGAAATGATTCAAAGAAATTGACTCGCGATCCCGTGACCACAACTCGCTCACAGTGACAGCTTTCCCATCGATGGATTCTGAGCTTTCTAGTTCAACATAATCATTTTCATTGCTGTACTGGCGCAAAGCTTTGCGTTGGGTGAACTTGCCCACAGCTTTTTTGGCGGCCGTCTCATCCAACAAAATATTGGTGCGGTACCAATCGTTCTCTACCCACTGCTTGCCATCCACAAGGGCCGCGTGGCGTGTGAGACCCGCATGGTAAGAACTCGTCTCCACTTTGCTGCCTGGATAGGTCACACGGTATGAGATGGCGTAAGAGCCGTCGGCTTGCTTCTCGGTGCGAAATTCTTCAGCTTCATAGTTGTACCGAAGTTGGCTCACAACCTTCTTGCTGTCTTTCATATGCGTGCGTAGTGACTCACAGCTGATGTAGCGACGTTTGTAAGTCGTGCCCTTAAGAGGATGCGGTTTAAACGTCTGTGCGCAACTCGCCAAAACAAAGAGTGAGAGAAGAAGTGAAATGCGCATGGAGACTCCTATTGGGCGAGATATGAAAGTTCGTCTTGAAAGCGATCCATCTTGGTCGCAAGGCCTGCAGGAAGTTTTTCCGGTAACTCAACAGTGAGTACGGGAATTCCTCGCTCTGCCCAAGCATAGCGTCCCAGGCTTCCGGGATAATGGCCCAGGCTTTTCCACTTGAGAGGCAAATATTTAGGTTTCTTTGCGGGACCGTCATAATCGAGCACACCGAATGGGGTATGAATCGAGACGATTAGATTCGGTTTGTAGCTTTCAATCAATGAGATGATGCATTGAACTTCGGGCTCTGTTGCCGGCTTGTCGCCCGGGAACTTGGCCGGAGCACCACCGAGCTTCTTCCAGTAATTTAAGGCCTCCGCTTCCCAGTCTTTGGTGGGGAAATGGCGGTTGAGATCAATCTTCGTTTGATTGGTGCGTGTAACAGCCTCTACTCCATCAGGATTCAACACCGGCACCACGAACCACGAGTTATGAGGCGAGAGTTTTTCCAGACGACGAATCCAGCGGAAACCGATCTCGCCAGCCGGTAATTCATTTCCGTGAATCATGGAGAGCACCAAGATGCGCTTGCCAGTTTCTTTGCCCGGCTTCACGTAATGCAGCAGACCTTCCCCGCTTTTTGATTGGCAGCCACTCAATGGCTGCAATAACTCGAACTCTGGCTTGAATGCGACGAACCGTTCACGCCAGGGTTGGGCGTGAGCGGTGTTCGCGAGAATAAGGAGAATGAAAAATGATTTCAGGTTTTAACGATGCGGTCACGCCAGGCGCGCACATCTGGAGCGAGGTAGTCGTACTTCATGCCGTCCACAGTGTACTGAGCGAACTCGTAGTCATGAGAGTGCGTGAGGCATTCAGTAGGACAAACTGTTGTGCACAGGCCGCAGTAGCAGCAAAGCGCGGTGTCGATAACAAACTGAGTGAGGTTCAAACGAATCGACTGACCGTTGGATGTCTTCTTCACTTCAGAGCCTTCCGGCATTTTTTCTGAAGCGATGTAGATGCAATCCACCGGACATGCCATCGCACACTGAGTGCATGAGATGCAGTTTTGAGCGTCGTTGAACAAACGCATGCGCGCGCGCTCGGGCAAGACCTCGCGGACTTCCGGGTATTCGATTGAGACGGTTTTCACGCCCCATACGTAACGGAAAGTGATCCACATGCCGACCACAGTGGTTCTCACTGCATCGAACAGGGCGCCGAAGTACTGCTTCACAGAATTATGAGGAACTACGTAACTCATCTGTCCACCTCACCCAATACGATGTCGATTGAACCGATAGTGGCGACGAAGTCGGCCACCATTTGTCCTGGTGCCATGAGTGGCAGCATAGACGTGTGCGTGAAGCACGGAGATTTTACTTTCAAGCGGTACGGCTCTTTGCTGTCGTTGCCTTCAGAGATAAGGTGAATCCCCAACTCGCCACGCGGACATTCTTGGCGTACGTACACTTCGCCTTTCGGCAATTTGATGATCTTCGGAACTTTGCCCATGATGCTGCCGGGCTCGAGTTTCTCGAGAACCTGACGAACGATCTTGATCGACTCGCCCACTTCGCGCATACGAACGATGTAACGGTTCCAGCAGTCACCCACCACGCCGTGCTCGCCGTCACCTACTGGAATGTCGAAATCGAACTCTGAGTACAAGCTATAGGGTTGGTTCTTCCGCAGGTCCCACTTGAAACCTGAACCGCGCAGAACCGGGCCAGTGGCACCGTAGTCGAGGCAGTCTTGAATCGAAACAACACCCACATTAGCGGTTCGCTCGATGAAGATTTTGTTGGTTGAAACCAGAGTGTGGTACTTGCGAGTTTCTGGCTCAAACGCATCCAAGAACTCAGACACGCGAGTCAACTGCGCGTCGTCCCAGTCATTCCACACGCCGCCAATCCAGATGTAGTTGTACAACAGACGCGCGCCGGACACTTCCTCGAAGAGACGAAGGATCTTTTCACGTTCATCGAAAGCGTAGAGGAACGGAGAGAAGGCGCCTAAGTCGAGAGCGTAGGTACCAAAAGCCATCAGGTGGCTCGCAATACGTTGAAGCTCGACTGTCATGATCCGCAAGAGTTCAGCACGGCGAGGAACTTCTGTGCCGAGCATTTTTTCTACGGCAGCAACGTACGTCCACTCCATACTCATAGAAGCGAGGTAGTCGAGGCGGTCTACGAACGGAATGACTCCGCGGTAGTCCAAATTCTCGCAGTGCTTTTCCATGCAGCGGTGGAGGTAACCCAAGTGAGGGATCGCAGCTGCCACGACTTCAGAGTCGGTTTTAATTTCTACGCGCAAAACACCGTGAGTCGCCGGGTGTTGTGGGCCCATGTTAAGGGTCAACAAGTCAGAGCGAAGAGTCTCAGTGTCTTTGTTAACGGTCGGCTTTTCTGTTGAGCCAGGGATGTCCCATTTGTTCATCATTATTGCACCTTTCCGGCAGCGGCTTCTTGCGCTTTCTTGATCATGTCCTGACGAACGATGAACTCACGGTCGGCCATATTCATTTTCCCCTCTGGGAAAACTTCCATGCCATTGTAGTTTTTCTGAGCGACGTAATCCTTACGAAGCGGAAATCCCTGCCAGTCATCTGGGCAAAGAATGCGGCGGTGATCCGGGTGGTTGTTGAAACGCACACCGAGCATGTCGTAGCACTCGCGCTCTTGGAAATTGGCAGCTGGGAAAAGTTCTGTGATGGAATCGAAGTTGCCATTCACACGATCATTCGTGCGAACCTTCAGCAACAACTGCGCAGGTGCTGCTGGATCGAAGTTCGCGAAGAGGTAAACCACTTCGAGATGCTCAACA